>CAZARY010000139.1:0-5822 GCA_964487675.1 uncultured Clostridia bacterium
AACCTTTTGTGGTGGTAGGAGGCGGCCACGTCATAAATGATGTCGGTCTGCTACACCTCTTTCAGGAGCTGGGATATGAGGTGGATCAGCTGTAGCCATCGAGTTATAGTTTTTTAAGAAAATAAAAAACCCGCACTGTCCTTATTTAAAGAGTGGAATAGGACAATGCCGGGTTTATAAATTGGGCGAGATCTAAATTTTATCCTCACTGACCTACCTTCTGTTTAAGTCTGACAGCCGGGATTTAGACAGGTGATTTAATTACCCAGATTACCTACGCTGAGATCATAACTCACGATGGAAAAACCACCAAATGCACCTACTATACCAATGTGATCAACCGGTTCAGGAGCCACTTCCAGATATTCTTCAACTCTAGGAGAGGTCTCAAATAGTACATTTCCTTCTGTCTCTACAGGAGCCAGAGACCAGTTTAGGGTTAGCTCAGGAACTTCACCGTCCCTTTCATTGAGATAGTCTACGATGGCCTCTCTGTTTTCAGTTTCAGTGGTCAAAACCACATTTTCTTCTACGGCGTGGGGTACACTGCCGCCGCCTGTGGCCCTGTGATTGTTGGAAGCTACCAGGAATTCCATATCTTCATCGAGAGGTTCACCATTGTATTCGGCATATACTACTCTTTCACCTTCGGGCTGTGTCACATCGTATTGATATTCTATTCCTTCAAAATGATCATGCATATAGTCATCAAATTCTTCATTAACAAGGAATTGATCGGAATCATCATCGGGATCTATCTGATTGAAGTTGCCCTCCGCTGTAAACTCGAGCCAGTCGATGACCTGCTCACCATCAAGTTTAAGCACGAAGATGGTATTATCAAATCGGTAGATCTCTTCCAGATTTTCATCGGTAATGGCATCCTCTACATGGGCAAACCAGTCAGGGTCATCACCGACACCACCGCGCCAGACTGCATTGGTCGAAATAACGGGGAGGTCTTCGTATTCTGTTCCTTCCACCATATTTTCCTCTACATACCACATCTGAGCTTTGTTACCGAGCTGAACTACAGGGTTGTCCTGTACCCGGGCCAGATAGGTGGTGAGCAGGGTGTCAACTTCAGCCAGCTCTTCCTGGGCCATAACTTCAAAGCTGCCAAAAACCATAACAAGCGCCAGACATAGCCCGAAGATGAATAGTTTCCTCATGGATTATTACCTCCATTTGATTTATTTATGATTCTTGATGAGAAGAGAATCTGCATTAAAGAATTGAACAGTTAATCTATTGTGAAGCCATCGTACTCTATCCACTCTTCTTCATCCTGCCAGATATGGGGTATTACTTCCAGCTCTTCAGCTTCAGGATCAAGTGTCAATTCGAAGAAATTATACTGAGTGGCCGTATCGCTGAGATACCATCTTTCATCGGGATGATCTGCTTCACGCAGAGGTGCTCCCCAGCCTCCGTCACCGATATAAGGTATTCCACCTTCAGCCTTAACATCATAGAACTCAGGCAGCTGCTCCCATACCTCGTCGTAGAGGGAAGTACCGGCCACTTCGCTGTAAAGACTGTAGTAATCAACTTCATCATCTTCCTGAATCAGATAGAGAGAGGAGAAGTACAGCAATTCTTCCAGACCTTCCATGACATTATCGATATCTTCAATCTCTTCATAATCCCCGGCGGAGAGATCTCCCATCTCGGGGATTGTCCAGGGAGTATAATCTTCTTCCGGATCAAAGTCCTCCCTGGCCCTTTCCATACCTGATTCTATCATCTCATCCAGATCTTCCTTATATTCACTGATGCCGTATATATTTTCAGTTACCTTATAGGTATGATCATGAGCTTCTTTGACGATTTCTACATCATATTCTTCAAAGAGCGGAACCCAATGGTCTCGTACACGGCGAGATATACTGCCGTGAAAAGATCTCTGACTGGGCCAGGCGGGAACATGATATTGCGGTATAACCCATCTGTCTTCCAGCTCGGGTAGAGTTCTTTCCAGCCATCTGAGCTGTTCACCGCCATATACAGAAGAAGTATGGTCGGAATCCAGAGTCAATACTGTCAGGTCCGGACCATAGTCCAATCTATAATACTTTTCATTGCCGGGAAGTAGCAGATTCTTGTAATAAAAAGGGGCCTCTGCCCTGCCTTCATAATAGCCACCTGCTACTTCGTGATTTCCTATAGCCGGAACCAGAGGTATACGGCGACCGTCTTCAGTTATCATCAGCTCATCCCAGTCTCTGAAAAAGCGCTCCCAGTCCGAATTGGACAGAGGACTATCGATCAAGTCACCCGCAAAAACCACAAATTCAGGATCTAGTTCGGCCGCACGGCGATTTATCTCCCGTCTCTCCTCGACATTTGTGCGGGAGTCAGCTCCGGCCAGAAATGCTATTTCCCGGGAGTCCTCCGGAGCAGTCCTGAAGGTAAATTCTTTACTCTCTTCCTGCTCTGTCCTCAGATAGGCTTTGTATTCTGTGTCGGGCTCAAGATCTCTAAGCTCTGTGCCATGCACCCAATAATCAGTTTCCTCAAATGTCCACGTTTTAGCGTGTTCGGATTTGAAGTCATCGTCTGAGGGATTCTCTGCAGAGGTAAAATAGACCATTGAATCCCCTTCAGACCTTGTTCGCCAGGTCATTGACATGGTTTCAGTGGGGTCATCCTGCCAGGTGAGAACTATCTGCTGGGGCTCGAGATCATCCTCAGCCATTATAGCCATCACTGGCTGTGAGAGTGTAAGAGAAACAGCCAGTATCAGAGCAAATATTAAAGCTGCTCTTTTATTCAATTTCAACTGATATAACCCTCCCTTTCCGAAACTGGTTTAAAATATGAATTATAGTTTTCCGGGCCACGTATGAACGTGGCCCGGATATTTTACTGCTGCTGAGATCAATTAGTCAAGGAGGTCAGCACTCAGGTCAAATTCCATAATGGCCCAGCCACCATATTCTCCTACCTGAGATATATGATCTACAGGTTCGGGAGCATATTCCATATACTCAACAGCTTTCGGGCTGGTTTCAAAGAGCACCTGACCTTCTGTCTCTACAGGAGCAAATCCCCAGTTATGAGTAAGCTCAGGAATCTCTCCTTCTATTTCATTGTTTATATAATCCAGCATAACATCAACATTGGGCACTTCGGTTTCTATTACGATATTATCCTCTTCAAAATTAGGAGTATCACTGTCTGCACGGTAGCTATTGGTTACCACAATAAATTCCATGTCTTCGGTGAGCTGTTCACCTTCATATTCTGCATATACAACTCTCTCTCCTGCCGGCTGAGTAACATCATACTGATATTCAATTCCTTCCATGTGATGATGGTCATAATCAGGTACCTCTTCCAGGTCTACCAAAAACTGATCGCTGTCATCTTCAGGGTCTATTGTATTATAACTCTCGGAAAAATACTCCAGAGCCTCTATAATCTGACTGCCGTCAAGCTTGAGAGCAGTAACCAGATTGTCCGTGTACTGGTAGAGGTCCTCTTTAGCTGTAATCTGATCTTCGATATAGGAAAAATCTTCAGGTCCATCGCGACCGCCGTGATTGACAAAGTTTGTAGAAATTACCGGAAGGTCTTCATATTCAGTTCCGGGAGTAAGTTCGTTTTCTCCATACCAGATGTGAGCCATATTGCCGACCTGGACCAGCAGATTATCCTGCACCCTGCCAAAGTAAGTAGTCAGAACAGTATCGATCTCTGCCAGAACATCTTCTTCTGCCGAAACCTGACCAACAAAACCAACCCCAAAGACAAAGGCGAAACACAGAATAAGTGCGAGCAGTTTTTTCATCAATTTCCCTCCTCAGATAGTTTATTGTAACTTAAAAAGATTCTATATCAAGGCTCTGCCGCAGCCCTAATCATCTCAGCCTTATAAATTACTGCCTTTCAGGGCTGAGGCTGAGCTCCCTTTGTGGGCTTATTGCTCAACAGTAAAACTATCCATCTCAATCCACTCTTCTTTATCCTCCCACACATGAGGAACAACTTCCAGCCTTTGCTCTTCAGGATTGAGGTTCATCTCATAGAAATTATATTGAGTGGCAGAATCCTGGAGATACCATCTTTCATCAGGTTCATCTGCGGTACGAAGGGGAGCACCCCAGGCACCATCTCCAACGTAAAGAATGCCCTCTTCATCCTTTATATCATAATATTCAGGAAGATTATCCCACATCTCGTTGTGAAGTGTAGTATCAGCCACTTCTTCGAAAACCATCTCAAATGTCAGTTCTCCCTCTTCCTGCATCAGATATAATGAAGTGTAGTAAGGCAGCGCGGCAATCGCCTCAAGTCTGTTATCTATGCCTTCAACTTCATCCCAGCTTCCGCCGGAGAGTTCGGACAGTTCAGGAAAACTCCAGGGAGTGTAGTCCTCCTCAGGATCATAGTCCTCTTCGGCCCTCTCCATACCTTCTTCTATCCAGCCGGCCATATCAGCTCTGAACTCACTGACTCCATCAATTCTTTCCGTCACTTTATAAGTGTGATCATGGGCCTCATTCACCATATCCACGCCATGTTCTTCAAAAAGAGGAACCCAGTGATCTCTGATCCGGCGGGCTGTGTCATAATATACAGGCCTCTGACTTGTCCAGCCGGGAACATGGTACTGGGTTACAATCCAATCACTTTCTATGGCGGGCAGTGTTTTATTTAACCAATCATATTGAGGGCTGTCATAAACTTCTGAGGTGTGATCAGAATCGAGAGTGAGAAGGGTGAGGTCGGGACCATAATCAAGGGTAAAGTACTTTTCGTTTCCGGGAAGCAGAAAACTATCAAAATAGAAGGGGACTTCTTCGCGGCTGGCATGATAGGAAGCACCATCGATTTCGTGGTTGCCCACGGCAGGAATAACCGGAATACGCCTGCCTTCTTCAGTTACCATCAGCTGACTCCAGTCCCGGACCCAGCTCTGCCATTTCTCTTCGGTGATATTGGGAGATTCCACCAGGTCTCCGGCAAAGAGCACAAATTCTGGCTCCAGTTCAGCAGCTCTTCTATTTATCTCTCTTCTATCTTCAATATTTGTGCGGGAATCCCCACCTGCGATAAAGTTAATTTCCCTGGAATCTTCAGGGGCTGTCTGGAATGTAAACTTCTCGCTGTATTCATCACCTGTAGTTACAAAAGCCCTGTATTCTGTGTCAGGTTCAAGTCCTGTGATTTCTCCACCATGGATCCAGTCCTCGGCTTCTTCCGCTGTCCAGGTATTGGCCTGGGTCATTTCAAATTCATCTCTTTCTGCCCCATCATCTGAAGTATAATATATAAAGGAATCTTCTTCCTCCTCTGTCCACCACGTCATGGACATCGTTTCCTGGGGGCTGTTCTGCCAGGTTAAGACTATACCAAAAGGGCCTTCATCAGACTCTCCGGCAGCAGCTCCGGCAGTAAATACCATAAAACCCAGAAAAACTAAGGCAAGTAAAACTGCAATAAAACTGCGTAATTTAAAATTAAAGAATTTCATCTTTTGATCCCTCCAGATTGGAGTATTTACTTGCAATAATATCTTGCAGTTTGTAGGGGAAATGATATCAAAGAAGTCTTAACAAATCAACAAATCAGTTTAACCCTAGCAATGAATTACAGATGTTTTAACATCACATCCCACCATATATTAAATACTATATCTAAACGTCAAAAACCTTTGATATCTTTAATAAAATACACCTCTTCTGTTTGTGTGAGATAAACAAAAATCTATTTATTTATAACTGATATTAAAATCTTACTTAATTATTTTTACATTATTAATAAGCTGGACCCAGCTATTCCTCTTCCTGGAAGTAGGGCTCACCGATTTTGGCCGG
>CAZARY010000140.1:0-5809 GCA_964487675.1 uncultured Clostridia bacterium
ATTGGCAGAGTAGGTGCCATGCGTAAAGTGCTAGAGGATGGGATGTTGCCTCTAGACGAAAGGAATCCAAAATCTTCCCAAGCAATAGGAACACGAACACTGATGGAGAGATTTTGAGGTTCTCTGCGATATGGTGCCGCATCCGCTGTCACAATAAAGTTAAGGTCTTGGTCTCCTTTTCTTTGTTGTGGCTCTCTGCCATAAACAAAGTCTAAAGGAGGTTTTTTTGTGCTTTACAAGCCAAGAGGCAGTTTTTCTCTACACTTCACCAGTAAGCAACTGGCCATTGCTGGGCTTTTAATCGCAATGGAAATTATCTTTACCCGATTTTTTGCCGTTATGATACCAGTGGCAGGTGTTGGTGGCGTCCGTTTAGGTTTAGGACCCGTTCCAGTCATCGTTGGAGGCTTGATGTTCGGCCCTGTGTTAGGGGGCGCCATAGGAGGCGTAGCAGATATAATCGGATATCTCATGAATCCCTTCGGGGCAGCTTTTAATCCTTTCATTACCCTGGCTTCCGTTATGTACGGTGTTATTCCACCATTGATGCTGACATTAATTCGCAGTAAAGAACCCCCTACGATTCTACAGATGGGCGTAGCTATAACAGCAACCCAGTTGGTCAGCTCTCTTCTATTAACCACTTATGGTCTGCAGCTATTGTACGGCATCCCCTTTATAGCCTTACTTCCCGCTCGGCTGGTGGCCAACGTGATTCTTATCCCTTCGTTTACGGCTGTGTGCACCTTCTTATATGCGAAAATTGGCCACACCAAATTTGTAGAAGCTTTAAGGGAATCAGGATGAAACAAACAGGCATCTTGAGAAGTGGAGAGAGATAAAAGAAATTGTTTCTTTATTGTTTTGAAGAATAGGTGAATTGAAATGGTGCTGGAAGCGCAAGCGCTTCTAGCACTATGCCTAATTCTTATCCTTTATTCTTTCCCTTTCAAATAGATATACCTGATAACCGCTGTCAAGACTAATAACGACCCGAGAAAAATATACATCGGCAAGCCGCTGACTTCATCATTATCGGTGTTTTCAATAGCCTCGCTGCCTGTGTCTGCCTGGATCGTATCGACTTCATCCAGGAGCACTATATGCATAGTTACCACAATCAAGACCAATAGAATTAAGACTGATTTTTTTATATTCTTTTTTCTATTCAATGGTGCCACCACCTTATTGAATACTCCTATTGTACAAATCTTTTAAACCCTTTCATTTATTTTCGCCTATTTCTGGTTATTTTTAAAGTTCGATAATGAAAGCCCTCTTCCTGCTAAAGGGAAGAAATTTTATTTATAGAAATAAATTGATATAATTAGGATCATAAGGAAACAATGGAAATAATTAAGAACGCGTTTCCGATGGGAGGGATTTTCTTTGGACAAAAATAGACTGGGGCAAACGGGTTTGACCGTCACAAGCTTTTGCCTGGGCACGCTCCCCATGGGGCCCGTTCAGGCTAATTTATCAGAAAAAGTATGCGTCCGCCTGATACAACATGCAATTGAAAAAGGCGTCAATTTTATTGATACCGATGAAATGTATCAAACTCAAACCTACATAGGAAAAGCTGTGGAGGGGAGGAGAGAAGAACTCGTCATCGCCAGTAAATCCGACGCAGCCGATTATGTTGAGATGAAAACCGCTTTGAATAAATCATTAAGAGAGTTGAATACGGACTACATAGATATTTACCATTTACACGCACCCAGAGAAAAGCCAGATGTTTTTGAAAACCGCCAGGGAGCCCTAGAGTATTTAAAACAGGCAAAAGAAGAAGGAAAGATAAAAGCCATCGGGATTTCCACACACAACGCCAAAGTGGCAAAAGCCTCCGCCCACAGGAAGGATATCGATGTAGTGTATGTACTGGTCAATAAAGACGGTTTCGGTATTTTGGAAGGAGATACAGAAAAAATGAAAGCCGCCATCCAAGAATGTCACAATAACGGCAAGGGTGTCTATGCCATGAAAGTACTTGCTGGGGGAAACTTAATCCGCCGGGCTCGTGAAGCAGTCCAATGGGCCCAAAATATACCTGGTATCGCATCCATTTCAATTGGGATCGTTTCCAGGGAAGAACTTGAATATAATTTAAGTCTTTTTGGAATCCAAGAAGTTGACCCCCCAGAATTGAATGCACTGTTCAAACAAAAAAAGCTGTATATTTTTAAAAACGCCTGCATCGGTTGCGGCAACTGCGTAGATACCTGTCCCAACAATGCCCTTTCCCTAGTGGCGGGAAAAGCTACTGTGGATGAAGGCAAATGCATTTTATGCGGATACTGCAGCCCTGTTTGCCCCCAATTTGCTATCCGGGTAACTTGATCTTTTTGATCATTTTATAAATGAATTGTATCCAGTTAACCAGGAGATTCTTCACCATACCCTCAATATAAATCCATGAGCTAATCCGCTTAAGTATCTTTTGATCATAATATGATACATCATAGTTGGCTTGTCAATATCACTTTGTTCCCCATAAAATCAATGCCATCCCAGCTACAAGCGCAATAATTTTGGTTACAGGTAGTTTGTCAGCCAGTCCAGCTATTCCTACACCACTCACAAAGATAAATATAAATGGCCCAACTATCCCCAAGATTCCGTTCAAGGTCAAAGCTTTTTCTACCTGGTTAAGTTTAATCATTAACACACCAAAACCCAGGCTCAGCACACCAAATATGATTCTCGCTATACCCATGATGATAATACTGCCTTGCATATGAACACCCCCGTCTAATAGAGTAACTTCTCCGACGACCACTTCTTATAGTAAAGTAGATAAGATCAAAAAGCCGATTCAAGCCCACATCAAAATTTTCCGCCATTCTAAAGCAAGTTGAACCATTCTTTTTCAGCACAAAGCAAGCGGCTCCTTTAAGCCGCTTGCTACCATGCAAGTTAATTTTATGTTGTGAAAATATAAAAGTCAATATTGAAACATTAAACTGAATTAATGCATTTAGGAATACATTTCAATACCTGACATTTTTAATACTTAACATTTTGATACTTAACCTCTTGACAAGTGAATAGATATGTATTAATATACTTATCAAATTAAAGTAGCATAAAGTGAAATGATAAAATCAATGGATTGGCCTTTAGAATAATAAAGATGGTTGCTATGACGAAGGAAAGTAGCCCCAGTCAATGCTTCAACAGGGAAGGCAGCCGCCGACTGAAAGCTGCCGAAGTTAGACTCGGGTGAAGTTCCCTTCCGAGCAGCTTTGCTGAATCCTTTTTCATAAAGGTAGTAGGCAAAAGCCGGTTACTCCTACCGATAACCAGGAGAAGGTATCTTGATGTTTGCCTCTTTTTTGAAGTAATCAGAGCATCAAGTTAGGTGGTACCGCGTGATAACTTCTCGCCCTAACAGTGAGAAGTTTTTTTGTTTTTAAACTAGATGCTTTGATCAAAGGGGTATCAGCTGGGTACCTGCATATGAGGTGGCTCTTTCTAGAGCAATTAAGGTGGCACCGCGGAAATACCGTCCTTGTCCTAATGACAAGGGCGTTTTTTTATGTCAAACTCAATTTTAATTTTATTCCACGAGAGGAGGTCTTGAAAATGAAAGAAAACGGCATTAGGCCCAGGAAATGTGTAAAGAATCTTTCCTCTGCAAAACCCGGGGACCCCATGCGAGATATTCAGGAAAATTTGGGAATCAACAGGGCAATTAAATTATCATCTAACGAAAATCCTTTAGGGCCCTCGCCAAAAGCTTTAGAAGCTATGAAGGCGGCATTAAATCAGGTCCATATTTACCCAGATGGAAACAGTGGAAGATTAAGGGAAGTCCTGTCAGAACACCTGGATTTAAAGCCAGAAAAACTGCTGTTTGGAAATGGTTCTGACGAAATCATCAAGCTTGTATCAGAGGCCTTTGTAAATCCGGGGGAAAGCGTCTGCATTTTCCACCCCTCTTTTACAGAATATCATTTTGCGACAGAGCTCATGGAAGGCAAGTTAATCAAAGTGGAATTAGACCAGATGAAGTGCAACCTGAAAAAAATGTTAAACGCTATCACCCCGGATACCAAGTTGATCTATATGGCAAATCCCAATAATCCTACCGGCACAATTTATTCAAAAGGCGAGTTGATCAATTTTATGAAACAGCTGCCTTCCCATGTTGTGGTGGTTTGTGACGAGGCATACCACGAATTCGTCAAAAGTCCAAACTATGGAACAGCCATGGATTTGATCGATAACTATCCTAACATTTTAGTGTTGCGGACATTCAGTAAACTTCACGGTTTGGCTGGGCTGCGGATCGGTTACGCCGTTGCCAATGAAGACCTTATTGATACATTGCAAAAAGTAAGGGAGCCTTTTAATGTAAATGCCATTGCCCAGGTAGGAGCTGTTGAAAGCATAAAAGATAAAGATCATGTAAAACAAAGTAAGGAACACACCTGGCAAGCTTTAGAGCAATTTTATCATTATCTGCCTCAGATAGGTTTAAGTTACATCCCCACCCAAGCCAATTATTTGCTAATCGATTTAAAAGGCATGGACGATGAAAAAATTGCCAGGGATTTGTATGAAAAAGGCATCGTAGTCAAACACGGAAAAGCATTAGGGATTCCAGGATATATAAGAGTATCCACAGGGTTGGAACATGAAAACAAAATATTCATCCAAACAATGTCTGAAATCGTTTCTGCTGACACTTGCAGCTCGCAGCACCAAAGGAAGGGGATTGTATGAAAAAAAACAGGCTTCACACTAATGAAAATACCGTTGCTTATTTAGGGCCGCAAGGCACTTTTTCACATCAGGCAGCTCTACAAATCAGTTATTATGCAAAACCTTACGCCAGTTTGCATGAAATAATCCAGGCTGTTGAAATAGGGAAAGTAGAATGGGGAATCCTTCCGCTCGAAAATTCTTTGGAAGGTGCCGTAACAGAAACAATGGACTTGCTTTTGGAGCTAAATGGCTCAAAAATGGTCAAAGAAATCGTGCTTCCTATCCAATACCACCTTTTGATTCCAGCCAATAAGAATATTGAAAGCATAAAAAAAGTGCTATCGCATCCCCAGGCTTTAGGTCAGTGCAGAGAATTATTTCATGACCATCCCTATTTAGAACAAATATCTACCAAAAGCACCGCTGAAGCAGCCAAGCGGGCGGCCGAGGACAATGATAATGCGGCGTTAGGCCCTTATATCTGCCAAAAAATTTATCATCTAACATCCGTCTGGTGCGGACCCAAAAAGCAAACGAACAACGAAACCCGATTTGTGGTTTTGGGTCACGAAAAGACAAAGCCGACAGGAAATGATTGCACTTCAATTACTTTTGGCACAGAAGATGTCCCCGGCGGACTTTATGGCGCTTTAAAAGTATTTTATGAAGAAAATATTAACCTTTCAAGAATTGAGAGCCGGCCTTCAAAAAAGCGCTTGGGTGAATATATTTTCTTCGTAGATTGTGAGGGACACCAAGACGAACAAAGCCTCTCAAGGGCTCTGGAGCGTTTGAAAAATGCCACTACATTTTTCAAGTTTTTCGGCAGCTATCGTCGAGTAAGAAATTACAAAAGCGAGGTGAATCGTATTGATTGTAGTCATGGATAACCAAACCCCAAAAGAGAATATTCAAACAGTAACGCATAAATTGTCAGAATTTGGCATGGACAGCCACATTATAAAGGGCAAAAATAAAATAGTGATTGGCGCAGTGGGTGAAAATAAGTATGAAGCCATGGAAACACTAGGCGCGCTGCCTTTTGTGGAACAAATCGTTCCCATCAGCCAGCCCTTCAAGATGGTTTCCCGGGAATTCA
>CAZARY010000141.1:0-5803 GCA_964487675.1 uncultured Clostridia bacterium
TAGAGGTTTGACCACTGCGGCGAGCCTTTGGGTAGTGGCCGGAATTGGCTTGGCCGTTGGGGGTGGATTTTATCTTGGCGCTTTGACAGCTACCGGTGTGGTAATGCTCAGTTTGTATACATTAGGTAATGTAGAGCAATATTTGGCTAGAAAACGGAGACTTCGCCAACTGTGGCTCCGTGTGGTGGATAAACCGGGACAGCTTGCCACCATATCAGGAAAAATTGCGGAACGGAATATCAATATTAACAAAGTAGAGATGACAGAACCGGAATTTTCAGAAGAGCTTCAAACGGAAATTATTGAGCTTACTTTTTTATTAAAGGTGCCCTCAAAATTGGATGACGCAGAATTTTTGGATACATTGATGAAACTCGAAGGCGTCCTAGAGATAAACTGGGAAGGTCAGGCCATCACTGAAAGCGCTAAATAACGCTGCCAGAAAAACAAAATGGTGAGTTAAGTTTGAACAGGATACTTTTTATTTGACTTTGATACATGCTACCACTTGCTTCTTTACTGAATTTTTAGCACTGAGCGTTTGACTTTGGCTGAGGAAAATATTCTCACAATTTTTAGTCATACAATTAACGCAGCTTTTCCAAAATTGGTCCGCTGGTAGGATCTTGAGCAAAGAAATATTCGCTCAAGCATTGCCACACACATTTAATTTGCTTCCCTTGATTTAATTTAATAGCCAAAATAGAAAATTTAGATATAACTTTACAACACGGTGAGACCAGGGTGTTCTGATGCATAAGCCCTGGCCTTTAATGTTAACAAGAACTATTATTAAAAAATTATTTTGATATATTGCATACAGAAACATAAAATATTATAATAGAGTTGAAGGTCAAAAATGGTCAGGGGTGAGCGCTATGGGTAATCTATCTGACAGTATTGAAAGATACTTAAAAGCACTCATTGATCAGAGCCCTGATCAAGTGGTTGTTGTAAAACGACGAGAGTTGGCCTATAAGTTTAATTGTGTGCCGTCTCAAATTAATTACGTACTCAGCACCCGGTTTACTCGAGACCAGGGCTATCTAGTCCGGAGCCGTCGAGGCGGAGGTGGCTATATTGAAATTAAGCGACTGAATTTATGTGATAAGATGCCCGTTAAAAAAGTTACCGAATTGATAGGAGAGGCAGTTTCTGAAAATGAGGCAAAAAGTATAATTATTAGGTTGCACGAAGAAGATCTGCTTAACAAACTTGAAACAGATTTATTGCTTGCCTGCATTAAAAGGGAGAGTTTACCAGTTCCCCTGCCCCTCCGAGATAAAGTCAGGGCAATATTGTTTAAAAATGTTTTATTTGAAGTGTTAAAGCACAAGTAACTTTTTTGAGGGTTCATTTTGGAGGTGACTTGCCATGCTTTGTCAGAACTGTAATGAAAGAAAAGCAAACATTCATATGACAAAAATTATAAATAACCAGAAAAAGGAGCTCCACCTATGTGAAGTTTGTGCCCGGGAATATGACCAATCAGAATTTGGCTTTGAGCAAAATTTTCCTTTACAAAATATCTTACCGGGGTTGATCCAGTTTGATCCAAGCGGCGTGCAAGAAGGAAAAAGTACCATGCAGTCCCCTCTTCATACTCGGAAAAAGTGTGCAAATTGCGGATTAACTTATGAAAAATTTGCCCGGCAGGGTCAATTTGGCTGCAGCGAGTGCTATAATCAATTTGCCCAGGAACTTGATCCCATACTTAAACGGATACATGGTAGTACAGGACACAGCGGAAAAGTTCCCAAACGCTCGGGTGGCTCGCTTCGTATTAAACGAAGAATAAGAGAATTAAAAGAGGAGCTGCAGCGGTGTATTCATAGGGAAGAATTCGAAAGAGCCGCACAGATTAGGGATGAGATTAAGCAGCTGGAGCAAGAAATAGAATAGGAGGGATTATATGCTGGAAAAGTATCTTCAGGAATCTACTGCCAAGTGGATGAAAGGGGAAGGCCCCCATCATAATATAGTCTTATCCAGCAGAATAAGATTGGCAAGAAATTTGAAAAAAATCCCCTTTCCCAGGCAGGCGAAGGATGAACAAACAAAACAAATTGTGACCACGGTAAAAGAAAGTTTGAAGCGGGGAGAAACAGGCTTGGGTAAACAGGATATAGTTTATATGAAGGATTTGAATAGTATAGATAAACAGGTATTGGTGGAAAAACACTTGGTAAGCCCCATGCTAGCCAAAGAAGATAGAAATAGTGCCGCTGTACTTAGAGATGATGAAGCAGTCAGTATCATGTTAAATGAAGAAGACCATGTGAGAATTCAATGTTTATTTCCAGGGCTGCAGCTGGAAAATGCTTTCCAACTGGCGGATCAGATAGACGATCTAATTGAAGAGTCAGCGGATTTTGCCTTTGATGAGAACTTAGGATACCTAACAGCTTGTCCAACCAATGTTGGGACAGGCATGAGGGCCTCAGTGATGCTGCACCTTCCTGGCCTCTCGATCACAGGACAGACAAATAGAATTCTTTCGAGCTTGGGTCAAGTGGGGTTGGCTGTTCGCGGACTTTACGGAGAAGAGTCTGAAGTGGTAGGCAATATTTTTCAAATATCAAACCAGATTACCCTGGGTAAATCGGAACAGGATATTATTCAAAATTTGCACGGCGTGACAAAACAATTGGTGGAACAAGAAGAACAGGCGCGAAAAAGGCTGAAAAAGGAAAAAGAACTAGAGATAGCAGATACTGCCGGCCGTGCTTTTGGACAGTTGAGCTATGCCAGATTCATGAGCACCCGAGAGGCCCTTGACCTCTTAAGTAAAGTAAGGTTGGGTGTGGATATGGGGATACTAGAAGATGTGGATGCCACAATATTGGATGAACTCATGGTGTTAATCAGACCCGGTAATTTACAAAAAATCGCCGGAAAAGAACTTAATTCACGAGATCGAGATGTTAAGAGAGCTGAGGTTGTCAGGGAGAGAATCAAAATAAGAAATACCTCTTCTAATTAACGCTTTCGGTTACTTTTATTTTATAGGGTTTTAATTAGTAGGGTTGAATAGATTAGAAAGAATTTGGTATGCGTATGGATATATTAAAAATGTGAGGTGATAGCATGTTTGCAAGGTTTACGCAGAGAGCACAAAAAGTGATGGCGCTATCCCAGGAAGAAGCCAAGCGATTGAATCACAATTATATAGGGACAGAACATCTTTTACTTGGCTTGATCAGGGAAGGAGAAGGCATTGCTGCAAAGACTTTTATGAACTTGGGGATCGACCTAGAAGAAGTTAGGGGCGAAGTAGAAAACCTGGTAGGTCCAGGCGAAGAAGGTGTAAGCGAAAATGTAGGTTACACGCCCCGAGTGAAGACAGTCATAGAATTATCTATGGAAGAAGCAAGAAGAATGGGGCATAACTATATCGGTACGGAACACCTTCTTTTGGGGCTCGTCAGAGAAGGTGAAGGAATTGCTGCAAAAGTGCTGCAAGAATTAGGCATTGACTTGGAAAGAGCCAGGGATGAAGTTCTTAAAATTATTGGTGGAGGTCAGCCGCCCAAAGGACAATCAAGTATGGGTCAGGCTAAGAACCCGCCGCACACGCATTCAAAAGGAGACAAAACGCCTACCCTAGATAATTTTGGCCGAGATTTAACGAAACTGGCTGAAGAAGGGAAACTTGATCCTGTAGTGGGACGTAAAAAAGAAATAGAACGAGTGATCCAGGTTTTAAGTCGTAGAACCAAGAACAATCCGGTTCTAATTGGAGAACCAGGCGTAGGGAAAACCGCTATTGCTGAAGGATTAGCCCAAAAAATAATGGAAGGAGCGGTGCCTAAGATATTAGAGAACAAACGCCTGGTGACTCTGGAACTATCGGCTGTGGTTGCAGGGACTAAGTACAGGGGGGAATTTGAAGAGCGGCTGAGAAAATTAATTGACGAACTAACTGAGAGCGGAGAGGTTATCATTTTTATCGACGAAATCCACACCATGATTGGTGCAGGCGCAGCAGAGGGGGCGATTGATGCATCAAACATCTTGAAGCCCGCCCTAGCTAAAGGAGAAATACAATGCATCGGTGCGACGACTATGGATGAATATCGAAAGTACATTGAAAAAGATTCCGCCTTGGAGCGACGCTTACAACCTGTCATGGTGGAAGAACCTAGTAAAGACGCTACAGTTGAAATTCTAAAAGGGTTAAGAGACCGTTATGAAGCACATCACCGCGTTGAAATTACTGATGAGGCCGTGGAAACAAGCGTCAAACTTTCGGATCGATATATAACAGACCGTTTTCTCCCCGATAAAGCCATTGACCTAATAGATGAAGCCGCTTCTCATGTCAAGTTAAAAACCAATACAGCGCCACCAGATATTCGCAAATTGGAAGAGCAGCTGGAAGAAGTCGAAAAGGAAAAAGAGGCAGCTATTAAAAGCCAGAATTTTGAACAAGCCGCAAAACACAGGGATAAAGAACAAGAAATTAAAGAAGAACTGGAAAGCATGAAAAAGCAATGGGAGAAAAAGCAGCTTTCCGATGAAGCCCAAGTGACTTCAGAAGATGTAGCCAGGGTTGTTTCTAGTTGGACGGGTATTCCGGTGGAACAGCTGAGAAAGGAAGAAACGGAAAGACTGTTGAACATGGAGGATGAACTCCATAAACGTATCGTTGGCCAGAGCGAAGCGGTCAAAGCAGTTTCAAACGCGATTCGAAGAGCCCGGTCGGGGTTGAAAGATCCCAAACGACCGATAGGATCTTTTATCTTTCTTGGCCCCACGGGAGTGGGAAAAACTGAACTGGCAAGAGCCCTGGCAGAAGTGCTTTTTGGTGAAGAAGATGCCATGATTAGGCTGGATATGTCCGAATACATGGAAAAACACACTGTATCCAGGCTTTTAGGGTCACCGCCAGGTTATGTAGGCTATGACGATGCAGGGCAGTTAACTGAAAAAGTTCGCCGCCGGCCTTATTCAGTCATCTTATTAGATGAGATTGAAAAAGCACACCCAGAGGTATTCAATACACTCCTGCAAGTATTAGAGGACGGCCATTTGACGGACTCTCATGGCCGGAGGGTAGATTTTAGGAATACAGTTGTCATTATGACTTCTAACGTAGGAGCGAACACAATTAGACAAGAAAGCAAATTAGGTTTTAAACCTCAGACGCAAGCAGATTCTTATAAAGAAATGCGTGACAATGTTATGAGCGAACTCAAACGAACATTCCGGCCTGAATTTTTAAACAGGGTGGATGAGGTTATTGTATTCCATGCCCTGGAAAAAGAGCATCTGGTAGAGATTGTTGAATTGATGTTGAAAGAGTTGGGCGAAAGAATAAAAGAATTCAATATGGAACTGGATTTCACTGAAACCGCTAAGAAGTACTTGGCTGAACAAGGCTATGATCCCACCTATGGCGCTCGGCCGCTCCGAAGAGTCATACAAAAACAGGTAGAAGATAGAATGTCTGAAAAGATGCTCAATGGTGAGTTCACCCATGGCGACACAGTAATAGTGGATGTAGAAGAAGAGAAGCTGCTATTTAAGAAGAAAGCCGAATCTGACACAAGCTAAGCAACAATTGATAACTGTCTGTTTTGATAGAATGGCAGTTATTGATATGGTGGCTCATGCATTTAAAAAGGTTAAAAATCGAGCGATAAAGCATGAACCTGGCTTTAACTGGGTATGGCATCAGATAAAAGGATTAGAAATTATCAGGGCGGGTGTTGAACTCGCCCTATTTTATTGGACTTTTGGTTTAAAGCAAAGCAAGCAGGAGATTCGCCACCAGCCTAGAATTAAACTTTACTAAGCGGTA
>CAZARY010000142.1:0-5737 GCA_964487675.1 uncultured Clostridia bacterium
GTAAATCTGCTGGCGTTAGCCTTCGAAGGTTCGAATCCTTCCCTCTCCACCATTTATGTACTTTCAATGTTTCGCTGGGGCGTAGCCAAGTGGTAAGGCACGGGGTTTTGGTCTCCGCACGCGCAGGTTCGAGTCCTGCCGCCCCAGCCATGTTTATTTTTGATAAAAAAATGTATCAATAGATTTAAAACCTAATTTACTGGCGTTGAAAATTTGCTCTGTGCTGCCTACAAATAATACCCCACCGGGGGCTAAGGCCTCGTAAAATTTCTTGTATAGTTTTTTCTTGGCTTCCTCTGTAAAGTATATCATCACATTTCTACACAATATCAAATCAATATTTTTATCATAGGCGTCTTTTAGCAGATTATGTTTTTTAAAAGTGACACATTTTTTGATCGAATTATCGATCCGGTACAATTTATTTTCTTTATGGAAATAGCTTTCTAACCTTTTTTTACTGACTTCCTTTATTCTTTCCTCAGAATACAGGCCTTCTTCGGCTTGTCTTAGCACTTCATTGTCGAGATCCGTTCCCAGTACCCTGATTTTTGAAAGGGGATAGAATTTATTTAAAGACATCACAAGGGAGTAAGGCTCTTCTCCTGTTGAACAAGCAGCACTCCAAGCTTTCAAGGTTTTATTCTCTCGATATTTTATCAGCATGGGCAGCACTTTGTTTTCTAAAACATCCCATCTTTGGGGGTTTCGGAAAAATTCAGAGACGTTAATGGTAATTCTATCGAGAAATTCGCGGTATAAGGCTTTATCTTTTTGCAGTGCGCTCCAGTATTCTTCAAAAGAATCGTATCCCCTCTTGTTCATCAAACTATTCAAGCGTCTTTTCATCTGTTTTTCTTTATATTCATTTAAATCAATGCCCGTTTTTTTGTATACATTTGACTTGAATTTTTCAAAAGCATCTATATCCAACTACTTTTCCCTCACTTTTCAAAATAAAGCTGTATTTCTCTTGCGGCGGTTTCCTTACTGTCCGCCCCATGCACTAGATTCTGGGTAATATCCAGAGCGTAGTCCCCTCTTATAGTACCAGGCAGAGCCTCTTGTGGGTTTGTTGCCCCCATTAAAGTTCTAACGACTTGTATGGCATTTTCTCCCTCAACAACCATCGCCATGACGGGCCCACTCGTAATGTGATTGATTAAATCATGGAAAAAAGGCTTTTCTTTGTGTTCCTCATAGTGTGTCTTGGCTAGATTCTCAGAAACTTGCATGAAGGCAGCATCTTTGATGGTAAGGCCTTTGTTTTCCAATCTGGAAATAATTGTGCCTATGAGTCCCCGTTTCACGCCATCGGGTTTCACCATAAAGAATGTTTTTTCTACAGCCATTTGTTGATTCCTCCTTTTATTAGGATAGTCTTTAGGTAGACTGTCGCGGGTTCTAATTTTTGCCTCTATTTGTAACCTGACCTATAATTTTTCAAAGGGTGCCTCTATAAAGTTGATCATAGAGCTAGTTGAGGCCGTGTTATTCAATGCAACTGCAAAAGGCCTTATTCATTCAGATAATTAACTGCTATATTTGCTAATAATGCTGAACCAACATGCAATATGGACTCATCGACATCAAACCGCGAATTGTGGTGTGGGTGTGTAATGCCCTTTTCAGCATTGTAATTGCCGAGGAATATAAAAGCCCCAGGGACATCCTGAAGGTAATACGCAAAATCCTCACCGCTCATGATAGGTTTTCCCGTAGTGATGTTATTTTCACCGATTATTTCGGCTGCAGATTCTCTTGCCATGCTGACTTCATTGCTTGAATTAATTAATGGAGGAAAAGCGTTAAAGTTTTCAAACGAAATGGTAAGCCTGTGAAAATCACCAATACAACTGCAGGCTTCCTTTATTCTGGCAAGCAGTTTCTCCCTTTCCTTCGAATCAAAGGTCCTAATGGTGCCCTTGAGCTCTGCCTTTCCAGGAATAACCCCCCAATCCGCGCCTGAATAGATGTTTTCTACTGTTATTACACTGGGATTCATTGCATCAGTTTCCCTGTCATGTACCTGGTATAATTGCTTAATCAAATCAGCGGCAGCCAGGATAGGATCGCTTGTGCTATGGGGGCGAGAGCTATGACCTCCCCCACCTTCAACGGTAATCCAAAAATTATCAACCGATGCCATGGTTTCTTGTTCGTGAATCATTACTTTGCCTGCATATTCGGGTGTCCATACATGGAGCCCAAAAACAGCATCTACACCCTCCATAATGCCTGCTTTTTTCATGACTTTTGCTCCACAGCCCCTCTCTTCATCGGGTTGGAATAAAAGCTTCACATTGCCAGTGAACAAGGAAGTGTTCTGAGATAAAATTTTTGCGGCTCCGATGAGCATAGCCATATGAGCATCGTGACAACAAGCATTCATCATGCCAGGCTCTTCTGAAGCAAATCCTTGGCTTTAAGTTTTGTGGTGCTTTTCTTTTGCCTCATTTATGGCCAGAGCGTCCATATCGGCTCTTAAAAGTATTGTTTTATTATTTCCGGCTTGATCTCCTTTTATAGAGGCTGTGACGCCGGTGGGCCCGTGTTCATTATCAATGTCTTCATTTAACTGATTTAATTCATTTTCAATCACCGCTCTGTCTCCAATTTTTTCTACATCATTGAGCCCCAGTTCATTAAGCGCCTTTAGAATCATTTCTGCTGCTTTATGCTCTTTAAACCCAGAAGCTGGATATCGGTGAAAATTTCGCCTGAGTTTAGTGATCTCTTCGGCGATCGATTTAGATTCTCGTTTCAAAAGCTCAATTTTTGAAGGCATAGGGTTCCTCCTAAATAATAAAATATTTATGACTCGATATAGCTAAAAAATACTTCTTTATGCTTTAGCATTAATCCTTCTCAAACCTAATTTTTGTTCCTAGCTGAATCAATAGCCTTTGAAGTAAAATGTTTTCCACTAAACAGCAAAATGCCTTTCTATGAGGTTGATTGTTTCGATTACAGCGTGAAGATTAAAATCAAAAACAATTTCTATAATTTGTTCTATAATTTGTCATAAAATTTGTCACGATATTATTGACAGGCTATTAGCCATTCAATATAATAATTTATGTGTTAAAAATATTTTAATAGGAGCAACATGACACCGTTCTTTATATTTGAACCTATTATACATCTTAAAGTTTGATGCTCACAATTCAACTTTAAAATTGAAAATGGATGCTTTGATTTTATATGGGAGAGTACCTAGGGTTCCGGCTTTATACCTTTACTGGTATTAAAGTGACAGGTCCGAGGGGTACTGGCACCTAAATAAGGTGCTACACCGTGAGGGAAAAAACCTCTGGCGGAAGGTTCCATAACAGGGACTAAACGCAGAGGTTTTTATTATGTGGGTTTTTATCAAGATAATCAGAGAGACTTTGTCCATTATTATTATATTCCTGACATAGCTGTTGAGGCAGTGAAGTGTAATCTCATATTTGTTCTGGATAGTTATAAATGAGAACAGCTAGATGAGGAATTTGTAAAAAAATGGGCATTTATTCAATAACATATATTACCAGGAGGCGATATTATGCACGAAGAAAATTTGGTTTTATTACCCGGCCCCACCCCTGTTCCCGAAAGGGTCAAACAGGCTGTTAACGGGTCAATGATTAATCATCGAGGCGACGAGTTCGCCGATCTCCTTTTTCATGTAACGGAAAGTATTAAAAGAATGTTTAAAACTCAAAATGAAGTATTAACCGTTACTTCGTCAGGCACAGGAGCCATGGAAGCGGCAGTCAGTAATTTCATTTCCCCAGGCGATCAGGTTGTTGTAGCTGTTGCCGGTGGATTCGGAGAAAGATTTTATAAGCTCGCTTGTGCATTTGGTGCTCACCCAATCAGAATTGAAGCCCCTTTAGGGCAAGCCATTGAGCCCAATAAAATTGAGAAAATTCTAGCTACCGATACGAAACAAGAAATAAAAGCTATTTTTGTAACCCATAACGAAACAACGACCGGGGTTTACAACGATTTAGAAGCTATTTCAAAAGCCCGGGGAAATCATCCAGCCCTATTGATTGTTGACTCTATCAGTGGATTGGGCGCGATGGATGTCAGAACGGATGAATGGGATTTAGACGTAGTTTTAACGGGTTCCCAAAAATCATTTATGATGCCTCCTGGTCTTGCAATGCTCAGCATAAGTCCTAGAGCCTGGGAAGTGGCTCAAAATTGCTCTAATAGTCATTTTTACTTTGATTTGAAAAATATAAAAGATTTTTATGGAAAAGGACAAGTTCCCTTCACCCCAGCTCTATCATTATACTATGGCCTTGAAGAAGCGCTAAAAATGATCGAAGAAGAAGGAAGAGAAAATATAGTTAATAGACATAAACTTTTACGGCAGATGGTAAGGGAATCGATGCATGCATTAGGGCTTCGATTGTTTGCCCATGAAGAGGTAGCTTCTCCCTCTTTGACCACTGTTATGGTACCCAGTTATATGGACAGCAGCAAATTAGTGGAACGAATAAAAGAATACAACGTGTTATTTGCAGGTGGCCAAGGTGAGTTAAAAGGGAAAATATTCCGATTTGGACACCTAGGCTATGTAAAACCCATGGATATTATTACTGCTATTTCTGCCCTGGAAATGACTTTAAATGAACTAAATTACCAAGTTGAGCTTGGCAAAGGTGTAAGGACTGCCCAGGAAATTTTATTGGAAAACAGAAAACAACATGCCATGAAGTCACAAAGAGAGATTAGCTAAAAATGATGGGACCTTCCAGCCGATAATGGCTTATTTTAATGAAAGGTACATTTATGATTATAAATTCTAAAAAAGGTTGTAAATAGAATCATAATATTGTAGAATAAACTGTGAAATGGGAAGTTAATTCTAATGTGACTTTCTTTTTGGTAGTTAAGATTAGAAACATCGGGGCGTGGCGCAGCTTGGCAGCGCGCTACACTGGGGGTGTAGAGGTCGCCGGTTCAAATCCGGCCGCCCCGACCACCTGAAAACACCGAAACCGCAGGGGTTTTGCTCCCTGCGGTTTTTCTTTATTATGCTAAAATGAGCACCGAAGTGGGCACCGGAATGTTTAGTACTATGCACTATATTAATAGTACAATCTTGATAAAAGTTAGTTTAAATACAACTATGCATAACTCAATACTACATATATCATTTTTTACCTTTGATGTTTACGCTCTTGACGATATCTTTCAGTTTTTCAGTAATCTTATTATTATCTTTAAAAGCAGCTAATAATTCTTTGGCCACGGGATCATTAGTGAATGAAGTTACACAAGCTGAATTATCTTGGACCATTATTTCTACATCTTTAAAGTTCTGATTTTTTACTATTTGCTCATAATCATGTATTAACAAAGCACCAGCTATGCACCCTATATAAGCTTGCTCACTTTCTTTTATGGGGGATGGCAACTCTTCAGTTAGAGCAATATCAGATATAGAAATCCTGCCCCCAGGTTTCAATACCCTAAAAAGCTCTTCAAAGACCCTAGATTTATCTACTGAGAGATTGATAACACAATTACTGATAGCTAGGTCTACAGAGTTATCAGCCAAAGGTAAGTTTTCTATTTCACCTAGGCGAAATTCTACATTGTTAACATTGCTTTTTTTAGCATTATCCCTGGCTTTTTCTATCATTTCAGGTGTCATATCTACCCCTATAACCTTTCCTTCAGGGCCAACCTTCTTGGTAGCTAGAAAGCAATCTACTCCTGCGCCGCAGCCAAGATC
>CAZARY010000143.1:0-5720 GCA_964487675.1 uncultured Clostridia bacterium
AAAAAGTAATGCTTAGAGGAAAACTGGTCGTTGACAATGCTGAATTCCAGGGAGAGAAAGGGCAAGGGAAATTTCTCTATGCTAAACCTTTTGCCCTTGCTTATCAATAAGAAAACTGTTTTACATATATAATCTTTTATAAGGTTTTTAATAAGACCGGCCTATTGTTTTTTTTCAGCAGTCTATTCGTGCGCTTACGTTATTAAAGTGAAAGATAAAATTTCTTTTTAGGAGGCCTTTTTTGAAAACACTAATTACAAACGCTAATGTCATTGATGGAAGTGGAAATGATAAATACATAGGGGATGTGGCTATTGAGCATGATAAAATCATTGGAGTTAAAGAAGTTCCAAAAATTGAATACGACAGGGTCATAGATGCTGGGCAACACGTGCTTTGTCCTGGATTTATAGATACCCACAGCCATTCAGATCTTAAAATATTAATGGAGCCATATGTACCCCCTAAGATAAGACAAGGAATTACGACTGAATTGTTTGGGCAAGATGGAATTGCTTTAGCTCCTCTGCCCAAACAATACGTAGCTGTATGGCGAAAAAATATTAGTGGTATTTACGGAGATACTGATAAAATAAATTGGGATCATGAAACTTTAAATGGTTACCTTAATTTACTCAGGGCAAACGGAATAACTCCTAATGTAGGATGCCTTGTCCCACATGGAAATGTAAGAATGGAAGCTATGGGTTTAAATGCCAAAAGAGCAACTAAAGATGAATTAAAAAAAATGAAAGATATTACTATACGCGAATTAAAAGCAGGAGCTTTTGGGTTATCTTCAGGCTTAGTCTATATGCCCTGTTGTTACAGCGATATTCACGAGCTAACTGAGTTGTGTAAGATATTGTATGATTATAATAGACCATTTGTAGTTCACCAAAGAAATGAAGGTGATAATATTGTTGAATCTATGCGTGAAATTATTGATATAGCTAGAGAAACGGGCGTGCATATACATTTTTCCCATCTAAAAGTATGTGGTCCCCGAAATTGGAATAAGATAAATGCAATCGAAGAGCTCATTGAAGATGCTAATAAGGAGGGGTTGCAAATTTCTTTTGATCAATATCCTTATAATGCGGGCAGCACAATGCTATCTCTACTTTTACCGCCTTGGGTACATGAGGGTGGTTACTATAAGCTTTTGGAAAGATTGAAAGATCCGGCAAAAAGAAAAAATATCATTGCTGATATGAAAAATGGTATTCCAGGATGGGAAAGCATCGTAAAAGACTCTGGTCTATCCAGGGTTCAAATTGCAAGTGTCCAATCAGAAAAGAATTCAAATCTCGTTGGTAAAAGCCCCTTTGAAATTGGCGAGATAAAAGAGAAAGATCCTTTTGATGCCATATTTGAGTTATTAATTGAGGAGAAAAACAATGTAGGAATGATTATTTTTTCTCAAACAGAGGAAAACATCAAAAGAATTATGGTAAAGGACGGACAAAACTTTTGTACTGACGGATTATTTGGTGGAAAGCCCCATCCAAGAGTAACAGGATCTTTTCCCAGGGTTTTTCGAAAATATGTGAGAGAGGAAAAAGTTATGAGTTTGGAAAAAGCTATTAGAAAAATGACATCAAAACCTGCTGAAGTATTTGGGATCAATAAAAGAGGATTAATTAAAGAAGGGTACTTTGCCGATATAGTTATTTTCAATTCGAATTGTGTAAAAGATAAAGGCACCTTTTGTAAGCCGATGCAATATCCTGACGGAATTGAGTATGTTATTATAAATGGGAAAATTGTTTTGCATAGAACTGACCAAAGAAAAATTATGCCTGGGGAGGTATTAAGGTATTAAAATCCCTGCATTAAATTATGTGGATTTATACTTCAATTAGAGGATTTTCAAGTTTTAATTTCAGAATACCACTCTAATTTTTCAGCAAATCCCCGCTTCTTGAGCTTCTCAGCTGCTGTTTTCTTAGTTTAATGATTAACTGCCATTATTTAAATCATCACAATAAAAACCCAGCTTAATCATAACTGCATAAGTTCACTTACGAAAAGTCTACCAAAAAATTAGCAGGAAAAACGAAACATCGGTGTAGAAATATCCATTATAAAAAATGGAGGAGCGTGCCTCATGGCGGTAAAAAGAACTAGTATAACAAATAGGAGTGATCATTTATGAGCAATGAAAAAATGAAAAAAGACCCGCCGTCCATTGACAAGTGGCTTAAAGAGGCTAAAGCTAAACCTGAAGCGTTACAGGAAGGAATGTTTTTAGTACACAACGGCGTGGTGCGTCAAACCCCTAAAGCCAAGGTGCGTGAAGGAATCGATGACGGGTCCACAATAAAAGGAATGAAGTTTAATTATGATGCGATCAAGGTCGAAGAGATTATCGCTGAGACGTATAAAATGGAGGGTATTTTCCACGTCAGGGTTTGGCTAAATCAAGGCCAACTCGATCTTGGTGACGACATCATGTATGTGCTCGTAGGCGGAGATATTAGACCGAATGTCATTAATGCCTTGCAATTTTTAGTCGGAAAAGTTAAAAATGAATGTGTAAGTGAAAATGAATATAAATAACGATTCTAAAAACAGCAATGTCCCTTTCTAGGGTTATTAAATGGGTAATATTAGGTAACAAATTAAAAAAAGGAGAGTGGTTGCATATGAGTAAAGCATCCATACAAGGAATTAAACATGTGGGTGTTTTTGTACGGGATTTGGAACGGTCAATAAACTTTTATCAAAATGTGTTAGGCCTGAAGTTAGAAGAGCGAATGCAGGTGGATGAACAGCTGGAATTGGCTTTTCTCTCCTTTTCGGGAGATAAAAAAGACACTTATTCACAAACAACGCTAGAGCTAGTTCATGGTCGTGATGTCGAAGCTAAGGAAGGAAGAGTGAACCATCTGGCTTTTTCAGTTCAAAATATAGATGAAATGTTAGTGAAATTGAAACAGCATGAGGTAGAATTAATAGACGAAACAGCACGAGAGGTGGGCGATGGAAAAATGAGAGTGGCATTTTTCCGTGGTCCTGATGGAGAAAAATTGGAACTAGTGGAATAAAAGTCAATTTTGAACAGTTGTCACGCATTTTCGTGACTTAAGCCATGAGCGGTCTACAGTGTATCAGTGAAGCTTAAACTTTCTGATTTTGTTAGAGACAGGCAAATGACTTCATTATAAAAAAACGTGTTATGAGTAGCATGTCGAAAATTAACTCAATTGCACAAGGGTTAATAATATGAAATATAAAGAATAAATATTTTGAGTCTAACAGCGGCCTACCAATTCAAAAAATATCAGGCCGCTGACTGTTTTATGGACACAATAGAAATGAATCAAGCTAATGAGATGACGTATAGAAAACTATCATCTAATCAGGTTGGACTTCTTTTTAGGATGTCCTCGCAGATGACTATTTTTTATAAAGGAGCACGCTTTTTTTGGCAAAGAAAATGTACACGATTAAGACAGATGCTATTCCTGTTAAACTCAGTGCATAGATTATGGCGTATAAATCTAAGTTTAGTTCTTTTAATACTATACCCACCGTATTTAGCAAAAGAAATATTCCGTATATTTTTTTAATCATTGTGCTGTATATCTTCTGAACTGATTTCACGCCTACGTTGATTCCTGCAATTGCCCCAAAGATCAGTATAATAGCAATAACTAACATGACTTTTCCTTCCCAAAAATACAAAAACGCAGCAAAGATAGAAGTGATTAATACGACGAGTAAACTGGTGCCAATAGCCAACCGGCTCTTCATTCCTAATACGAGTAAAAACATGGGAACGAGAATAAATCCACCGCCAACGCCCAAAAAACCTTTCAAAAATCCTACTGATGCTCCAATAAATAACAAACTCCACAGAGAAATCTTTTTTTCTCCAAACAAATTAATTACTGGGGGCGTAAGGTTAATTTTATCCATGGTAGAAATCCCAGATTTTTCACCGCGGTCTTTACAGCACAATATTGCCAGCAGCACTAAAATAACAACAAAGCCCCACCTAATTACCGAATCGGCGGCGCCAATACCATGCAGGTAGACAGCTATTTGCTGCGAGATAAAAATAAAAAGCAGCCCGATCAGACTCACATAAGCGACCGTTTTAAAGTTGATATTTTTTTCTAAGTAATGCCTATAGCTGGCATAACTAGACACACCTACTGCAAACACTAAACTAGTCCCTACGGAATATACCATGGGAAAGCCAATAATATTCAGCAAAGGCGTTAGCACGAATGCCCCGCCGATGCCTAAGAATCCACTTAAAGTTCCAATACAAAAACCCAATAATAAAGCAAAAAACAGGAATTCAATCCCCATAATATTGTCCATCAAAAACAGCCTCACTTCATAAACAGCGTAAAAAGCTCAATGATTATACATTTATATATATTTGGTTTTCATACAGTTAATAAAGATTTAATAAAATTAGTAACTTCATATTTTGATCAGTGCAAATGAATTCGATTCAACCTCATTTATCATAATACACATCAACTTAGCGTGTCAATTTTTACCTTTGCTTTGAGATGGTACAGGTTATCTAAAAAAAGTTATTTTTAGCAATAAACAAATTAATCACTGCACTTCACTGAAGCGCACTGCTCTTTAATTATCTAGGATTATGGAGATGATAAATACTCATTGCCACTCAAGCTCACAGTAGGAATAATTTGAACCTGCATACCATTTGTCAGTTCTGCTAAAACAAGATAAAATATAAATTGTCTATCTTGTAAAGTTTATATTTTATAAACTTAATTTTTTGATAAGACATACTAATTGGCAATAAGAATAAGGAGGGTAAACAATGAAAAATGTAACACCGGATAAAGCTCTGATTATCGGGCTAGACGGGGTCATTCCAAAAAGAGTTTACAAATTCGCTCAAGAAGGTAAAATGCCGCACCTAAAAAAATTGCTGGACAAAGGCGTATGGGCAAATAATTGTTTGGTCCCATTCCCGACCATAACTCCAACTAACTGGACATCAATTGTCACAGGATCTTGGCCGGGTACACATGGGTTAACCGATTTTAACGTACATTATCCAGGTAATCCATTAAATAAAACTCACCAAGGCCTGTGGCAGGAAGATTCACAAAGTCAACATATTTGGGATAAACTAGAAGAAAATGGAAAACAATCAATCATTGTCAACTATCCAACTACGTGGCCCCCAAAGCTAAAAAATGGGATTCAATTGGGGGGGAAAGATCTGTGCGTAGATTCTTCCAGATTGTTCGAAGCACCGCCTGGAGATTACGGGCCTTACAAAGTCAATATTTCCGATGAACAGTTGTTTAGTACAGACTTTTACCCGCTGGGGAACATGATAGAATGGGACAAACCTTCCAATGAATGGAAAAATATGCCAGACAATCAAGAGGCGCTCGTAGCTGAATTGGCGCACACTTTCCCTCGAACTGCTGAAAATATGAAACCAAAGAGCTGGTTCGCGGTAATTACTCAAAGTGAAGCCGGGGATGGATTTGATACGCTTCATCTATGCGAAAAGCCGGATTTAAATTCATGCTTTGCTCAGCTTCGAGAGGGTGAGTGGAGTAATATCGTAACACAAACATTCCCTACTGAAGATGGAGAACGGACAGCTAGTTTCACTTGTAAGTTGATGGAACTATCCAATGACGGAGAAGAATTTAAGCTTTATGTGAGCCCTATCTGTGACCGCCATGGTTGGGGGTTCCCTGAATCTG
>CAZARY010000144.1:0-5708 GCA_964487675.1 uncultured Clostridia bacterium
TGAAAAAAAGTTCTCCAAGTTTCCAAACGAAAAGCCTCTCCAGGGTTGTCGGAAACATATGAAAATCCTATAGAATAGCCTATTAAAAAGGCCGCCAGTAAAACAAAGAGGACAAGTAATAATTTTAAAATAGAAGACATTTTTTCACTCCAATCCTAGTCATGCTTCCTCGGTATGCTTAAATCATACCATCATTTGCGAATACAGGACATGTCTATGCGCTGTACACTGATACCCATCAAATGAAAATCGTCAAATATTTCAGATTCAATCCATCATGATTATAATAGATTTTTTTAGTAAAATCAATTTGAATTGCAATTTAAGCTCATGTTTTCTACATGTTTGTTTCAAGGATTACAAAGAAGGTTTTATGCATAAACACGCCGAAGTTTCATAAAGAAAATCATGTACGGTAGAGTAAGCGTTAGCTTTTTAAGGCATCACTTATATTTTCTTGGGGGGATTGCGGTGAATAAAAATATTTTAATCGAAAATGTGAAAAGCATTGATACCACTTGGAATGAAACTGTTTTAGACAATGCCCATATTTGGATCACAAACAATAAAATCAGCGCTGTTTCAACTGAATCTTTCAATGTACAAACTAAAAAACAGGCGGACAAAATAATCGAGGGGAACGGGAACTACCTATTGCCTGGTTTTATAAACACTCATACGCATGCCGCTATGACACTTCTTCGCAGCTATGCAGATGATTTGCCCTTGATGGATTGGCTGGAAAATAAAATTTGGCCAGCTGAAGCCAAGCTTTCTGAAGAAGAAATTCGATGGGGCACTTTGCTTGCTATTGTAGAAATGATAAAAAGCGGAACAACCACTTTTGCTGATATGTACTTTTTTATGGATGAGGTGGCGAAAGCAGTGGACGAAAGCGGCATCCGGGCCTCTCTTTCCAGGGGCATGATCGGATTGAAAGGTGAAGAAAGCCTGGATGAAGCTCAAGCTTTCATTCGTCAATGGAACAATCAGGGTAACGGCCGAATTACTTGCATGGTCGGCCCCCATGCAGTCTATACTTGTCCCCCTGATTTTATAAGAAAAACCTTGGAACTATCTGAGCAACTTCAAGTCCCCATACATATTCATGTATCAGAAACAGCAAAAGAGCTCCATGACAGTTATAAAGATTTTGGAAAATCTCCTATAGCTCATCTAAACGATTTAGGTGTTTTCCAGCGCCCAACTTTAGCTGCACACTGCGTGCACATTGATAAAGCGGACATAGCCATTTTGGCCCAAAAAAATGTAGCAGTCAGCCACAACATTGGCAGTAACTTAAAGCTGGGGTCTGGAATCGCGCCTGTTGACCAATTGTTAAATGAAAATGTAACGGTATCTTTGGGGACTGATGGCGCTTCATCAAATAATAATCTTGATCTTTTAGAAGAGGCCAGGTTAAGCAGTATTATCCAAAAGGGATTGCATCATGACCCCACCTTGATCCCAGCAAAAGAAGCTTTGAAGATGGCAACGTGGCAGGGGGCTAAGAGTTTATTTATTGAACATGAGGTGGGACAAATTGCCCCAGGGTATATGGCTGACTTGATTTTGATAGACAAGGAACAAGCAGATATGCTTCCCTGGCATGACCCAATATCGAATATAATTTACTCATGCAGCTCAAGAAACGTGAAAACAGTGATGGTCAACGGTGAAATTATCATGGAAGATCAAGAACTAAAAACCATAGATGAAGAGAAAGTTTATGCTCAAGCCAGAAAAATGGCCGAAAGGCTGATTCATTAAAAATTCATTAAAATTGTGCAAATCAAAATCAAAGCTGATTGATTATATTATCAGTAATCTCTTACAGTTATTGGATAGGAGGAAGGCTTCATGAAAATATTACTCACCAATGATGACGGCATCTACGCGCCGGGCATATTTGCCATGGCGGAAGAAATATCGGCTCAGCCATCAAGTGAGGCGATTGTGGTAGCACCTGACAGAGAACAAAGCGCTACAGGACATGCGATCACAGTTCATAAACCGCTTCGGGTCAATCAGGTTAAAAAGCTGGGGGAAATGCTCAGCATTCCTTTTTACTCCGTTAATGGAACCCCTTCTGACTGTATTAAATTAGCCGTTGAGGCTGTGATGGAAGAAAAACCAGATTTAGTGATATCAGGTATAAACAGAGGAGCCAACCTGGGCACAGATGTGTTGTATTCCGGCACTGTGTCTGGTGCCATGGAAGCTGCAATCTTAGGAGTAAAGGCAATTGCAGTTTCGCTTGTTGACTATGACTACGAGGATTATTCAGTAGCTGCCAGTTATACGGCTAAAATAGCAAACAAAATGTTTAACAACCCCGACATGTTTGATAATAATGCGCTTTTAAATATAAATGTTCCACCTGGTGAAATAGGTGAGATCCAGGGCATTAAACTAACAAGGCTGGGATTTAGACAGTATGAAAACGTTTTTGAAAAAAGGCTTGATCCTCGAGGAAAGGCTTATTATTGGATGGCAGGCAAGGTTATTGAAGATACAACGGAAAAAGGCACAGATGTGGCTGCAGTGAATAATGCTTATGTGTCTGTGACGCCGATTAAATATGACCTGACTGACTATTCTCTTTTTCATAAGCTTATAGATTCAGAGCTTGAATTTGAATAATTTCAAAAAACAGATAAAGATATGACCCCGGGTATTTCACGTTAGCTCAATAAATAATTAAATTGTTGTAAATCTACAAAAAGGAAGGAGAAAAAATGTTCAAGCAAAAGATAAATGGTTTCATTGACCATACACTCTTAAAACCCGAAGCTAGCTCTTCCCAAATAGAGAGCTTATGTAACGAGGCGATAAAATACCAGTTTTACGCCGTATGTGTGAATCCCGTTCATGTAAAATTTGCTTCATACCATTTAGAGGATACCAATATAAAAGTTGTCTCTACCGTAGGGTTCCCATTGGGTGCAAATACCCGTGAAATTAAATTCAAAGAAGCAGACCAAGTAATATCCCATGGGGCAGATGAGATTGATATGGTATTAAATATTAGCGCTCTAAAAGATAACCAAGATAAATTCGTGATAGAAGAAATTGATACAATTGTTTCAAATATACCAGCAGGGGTGCTCGTTAAAGTCATCATAGAAACATGTTTATTGACTGATCGAGAAAAAATCAAAGCATGTGAGTTGGTTAAAAAGGGAGGGGCGCACTATGTTAAAACCTCTACAGGTTTTAACAAAGCTGGGGCAAGCGTAGAAGATGTTAAGTTGATCAAGCAATGTGTGAAAGAAGAGTTAGGGGTCAAAGCTGCAGGGGGGATTAGAGATCATAAAAAAGCCACGGAAATGATCGAAGCCGGTGCTACCAGAATTGGAGCTAGCAAAAGTTTGCAGATTATGTCAAATTCTAACTAAGTCTAATTATAGTATGGCCTATAATTAGCGCTTCTCGAGAACAAACTAACCGCTCATTCAGCTTATCATGTCCTATCATGTCCAATGAAATGTCCGGATTTCATACACCTTGCTTTGTCGTATGATTTCCGGACATTAATTTTTTGAGATTATTGAAAGCTCGATTAAGACACTGGTTACATAAACATCTCTTTTGCTCCCGCATTAAGCAATTCTTCTTTTGAATAGCTCAATCTTTTCCTAAATTTAGATTTTTGGCATGATATTTGCAATATATTTTGACTACAAAATAAAAATGAAGCAAAAACAAAAAAATGAGAAAAGAGAAAAGAGAAAAAAGTGGAAATAGACGGGATTGAGTGGGGAGAAAATATGACGAAAGTATAAGACGTGCTATTAAAAGCATGTCAGAAACTAACTCTATTGATAGGAGGATTTCTATGACGTATGGATTTATGGGGTATATTTTAGAGGTTGATTTGAGCAACGGTGCAACTAAAAATAGGGAAGTAAAAGAAGAAGAAATGTACAATTTTTTAGGAGGTAGTGGGTTGGCTGGCAAAATATTGCTAGAAGAGTTCGATAGCAGCGCCCATCCTTTAGATGAAAGAAATCCACTCATTTTTATGGCAGGCCTTTTGACTGGTACCCGAGTGCCGGCTGCTGCTAAAAGTTCCTTCGTTTCAAAGTCTCCACTCACTGGGATTTGGTGTGAATCCACAGTAGGAGGGCACTTAGGAACCCAATTAAAAAAATGTGGCTATGATGGCATCATTATAACAGGCAAAGCTTCTCAACCGGTTTATTTGTGGGTTCATGAAAGTGGTGTTGAACTTAAAGATGCCAAACATCTTATGGGAAAAGATACTTTTAACACCTCGGAAAGCATTAAATCCGAAACCGAAGAAAAAGCCCAAGTTGCAACAATTGGCTTAGCGGGAGAAAATATGAGCAAGCTTGCCAGTATCATGGCTGGGGGGAATGAGGCACGAGCTGAAGGCAGAGGCGGTTTAGGCGCAATCATGGGCGCTAAAAATCTGAAAGCACTGGCGCTAAAAGGAACTCTATCCCCGAGTGTTTACGATTCGGACACATTAAAATCCCATATTAAATCATTTACGCCCACTTTACGGGAAAAAACCAAAGGGCTGCATGATTATGGTACAGCAGGCGGCGTGATGACCGTAGAGGCGAATGGGGATTTACCCATCAAAAATTGGACCCAGGGACAATGGGAAGAGGGCGCTCGTAAAATATCTGGGCAACATATGGAAGAAGAAGGCATAACCGTTTCACATCATACTTGTGCGGGATGCCCCATCAGATGTGGTAAAGACGCCAGAGTGGATATGGGCCCCTATAAAAGTGAAGTCGGCCATGGCCCAGAATACGAAACCCTTTCAGCTTTTGGTTCTAACATTCTAAACGAAGATATTTATCACCTGGTTGCTATTAATGACATTTGCAACAGAATGGGAATGGATACAATTGAAGCCGGAAATGTCACAGCAATGGCTATAGAATGTCAAGAATATCAATTGATCGCTCCCGAGGACATGGACGGTATCCAATTAGAATGGGGAGATGGCGCTGCAGTATTGGAGTTTATTCAAAAATTAGGCAAACAACAAGGCAATAGTGCAAATCTATTTGGGCAGGGTGTATTAGAAGCTGCGAAAAGAATTGGCGGCATAGCGCATGAGTTTGCCGTGCATGTTAAAGGAATGTCCGTGGCTCTGCACGACCCCAGAGCTTTTACCAGCATGGCGGCAAATTATGCCACTGCCAATAGAGGCGCGTGTCATTTGGAAGCACTGACTTACTTTGCAGAAGCAGGTGCGTGGCCTCCGGAACCTTACGGATTTGACAAGCCTCTAGACAAGTTTAGTGACGAAAATAAAGCAGAGTTAGCCGTAAATATGCAAGATTATTTAAATACCTACAATGCACTGGGATTGTGTAAGTTTCTCATACGCGGGGGCACGACCCCGGACCACATTGTTAACTGGATCAACAGTACAACAGGATGGAATATGACCAAAGAAGATTTGAAAACAGCCGGAGAACGGCTTCACAATCTTAAACGCTTATACAATGTAAACTTAGGCATCAGTAGAAAAGACGATCAACTGCCTCCCAGACTGCAATACCACGATAGGGAAGCCGGCGCAGCGAAAGGTATTTTACCTAATATGACTAAAATTTTGACGGAATACTACGCCTTTAGGGGCTGGTCAAAAGAAGGCATCCCTACGGAACAAAAGCTCTCTGAGCTTGGACTAGAAGATTATAAAATTAATTTTCAGGTAA
>CAZARY010000145.1:0-5680 GCA_964487675.1 uncultured Clostridia bacterium
ATCGAGTTATTACCCACGCTCCCAATATTGAATCTGCAGGCGAACAGCTAATTGCCCAAGCAAACGATTGTGGAGGGCATGATAACATTACGGTGACCCTGGTGGCGAATGGAAGTATTCCCCAGATTTTGGGGGTGAATAAATGTGATAGACAGATTACTTAAAAATAGGTATCATATCTTGAATCATCTGGGTACAGGTGGCATGGCGGCCGTTTATAGAGCAAGGGACACGGTATTACAAAGAGAAGTAGCCGTTAAGGTATTGCTGCCCCAGTATGCCCATGATGGCGAGTTTATTAAGCGTTTTCAAAGGGAAGCCCAGGCTGTTGCAAGCCTTTCACATCATAATATTGTTAGCATATACGATGTAGGTCAAGAAGGCGATAATCATTTCATTGTTATGGAATATGTGGCAGGTACAACTTTAAAAGAAATGATTATCCAAGAAGCACCGCTTACCTTACATAAAGCCTTGAAGATAACCTTTCAAGTTGCAGAAGCTCTAATTCATGCGCACTACCATAGGGTGATCCATCGAGATATAAAGCCTCATAATATTCTTATTACCCCAAACCATCAAGCAAAAGTAACTGACTTTGGCATTGCCAAAGCTGCCACTGATGCTACACAGACCCATACAACTTCTATTATGGGCTCAGCGCATTATTTCTCTCCAGAGCAGGCCAGGGGGAATTTTACTGGGGCGAGTTCAGACATCTATTCTTTAGGCATTGTCTTGTATGAAATGCTGACTGGAAAGGTACCATTTCAAGGTCCTAGCCCAGTTTCAATCGCTTTAAAACATATCCAAGAGCCTCCGGAAAATCCCTCTAAATATAATTCTCACATCCCTGATGAGATCGAAAAAGTTATCATGAAAGCGTTAGAAAAGGACCAAACATATAGATACCATGATGCGGCAGTGTTTTTAAGGGAGTTAAAGGTAAGTGGTGGATTTGGAGTTCAAGAAGTGTTTGGTGGGCATGACTCGGAGCGAAATGAAGGCCTTAACAAGAGCTATCCAACCAGGGAGTTGTATGCCTCTAATTATATTGGCAATGCCGGCGTACCTTATATTAGTGAAAAAAACAACCAAAATTTAGAAGTAACTCGAAAGACCGATAAAGCTAAAGACGGTCGTATTTCTGCGGATTTGGATTGCGAACCCCTTGATAAGGATAGCAGTCCAGCTGCTTCTTATGAGCAACACAAAAATGAAAATAATAAAAGAGCGGTGCAGGAAAGCGCTAAAAAGAAATTAAAGATTGCCCCCGTTAAGTTTGTTTTAATCATGGTCGTATTGCTGAGCTTAATTGGAGGGACAGCCTGGGGGATGAACCAATTAAGAGCTATCCTTTACGTTCCGGAAGTTGCTGTACCCGATGTTGAAGGGAAACCCTTGTCTGAAGCGGAAGAATTACTCCGGGATAAGAACCTCGATATCAGTGTGACTGAAGCATCCCATGCTGATGTGGAAGCGCTTCATGTCATTGCTCAAGCCCCTGATGCTGAAAGTATTGTCAGGGAGCACAGAACTGTTTCATTGACAATCAGCACAGGGCCAGAGTATTTAGAAGTACCAGAACTCACAGGCCTCTCTGAACGGCAAGCTATTATTGAGTTGAGGCGCACTGGGCTTGAATATGAACTGGAAAGAGAGTATTCTGAAAAAATAGAAAAAGGGAATGTCATATCCCAGTATCCTGAAATGGGCGCTGAAGTGGGAAAAGATGAAGAAGTACTAATTACTATAAGCGAGGGTAGGGAACCTTTTCCTTTGGATAGCTATATCGGATATGAGATTACTGAAGTGGAAGACGCTTTGGCAGAACATGAGTTGGAGCTCCGCAACAAATTTGAGATTGAAGATGAGGCATTGCCTGCGGACGTTGTTGCTAAGCAAGAACCGGAGGCAGGCAGCCAAATTCAACCTGGCGATGGGATAGATGTGTGGATTAATTCTATTGAGGCAGGGGAGGATGAAATAGAATTTCATACCAAAACTTTAGAAGGACTGCCGACCGGGCAAAAAATCAGGGTGGTTGTGGATGATTATTTGGGAGAAAATGTAGTTTATGAAGGAATTACAGAAAGTGACACCATGGAACTAGAAATAGCAGAATCCGGCATCATTGAGGTTTACAAATACGAAGAAGGAAGCGATGAATATTCATACGATATAATACCTTTCCCGTAATTGAAAAGGGCAGGTGAACCCATGAGAGGAAAAGTAGTAAAAATTATCAGTAATTTTTTTTATGTTTCATTTCTATTTAGTAAAAATAGCTTGCACGATAAAGAAATCGCTTGCCAAGTAAAAGGTACATTAATTAAAGATCATCATATTCCCCGTGTAGGTGACGAAGTGGAAGTAGAACTGATTAGCGAAAAGGATAACCAAGGCTTGATCGTTCAACTATACCCTCGAAAAAATAGATTGATAAAACCAGCCGTTGCCAATGTAGACCAGGTTGTTATCGTAACCTCTGCAAAAAATCCAAAACCCAATCTGCAATTAATTGACCGGCTGCTTGTATGGGCTTATTTTGAAAATTTATCGGGCACTGTATGCATTAACAAAAAAGAATTAAACTATGATAGGGCCCGGGAAATAAAAGATATATACAGAACAGTGGGTTTTCAATCAGTTATGACCAGTGTGAGAGATGAAGACATAGATGAGCTTCCGAAATTATTGGCGCACAAAGTAAGTGTACTGGCAGGCCAATCCGGTGCGGGAAAATCTAGCTTGATTAATCACTTAAAACCTGAGTTAAACCTAGCGACAAGTCCAGTGTCTCGAAAAAGTGGCAAAGGGAGACAAACAACCAGGCACTCCCAATTATTTGAAATTGGGGAAGGTTACCTGGTGGATACACCCGGCTTTAACAGGAAAAAACTGCCGGCTATTTTTCCTGAACAATTAGGAAAGTCTTTTCCGGAGATAAGAAAATTGGTGCATAAATGCAAGTTTAATGATTGTTCCCATCGTGAAGAACCGGGGTGCGCAGTGCGCCTTGAAATAGGCAGCACCATTCCTGAAACCAGATACCAGCATTATGTGGATTTTTATAATGAATTGGTAGAATTCGAAAGGAGTTTTTATAAATGACGCTGGTAGCACCATCGATTTTAGCCGCCGATTTATTACATTTGCAAGAACAGATAAAAGCTTGTGAAAAGGGTGGCGCAGACATGCTGCATGTGGACGTTATGGATGGAAATTTTGTACCGAACATTACCATGGGTCCTGTTATTGTTTCGACTTTAACATCTATAACGGATATAGAAAAAGACGTTCATCTAATGATTGAACAGCCTGAACGATACTTAGATACCTTTTACCAATCTGGTGCAGATATCTTAACCGTGCATCAAGAAGCAGCGTTACATATTGATAGGACCATAAGCAGGATAAAGGATCTAGGCATAAAAGCGGGTGTTTCATTGAATCCAGGCACTTCTCTTATGACCATAGAATGGTTGTTATCCAAGTTAGATTTAGTACTTTTGATGAGTGTTAATCCTGGTTTTGGAGGACAAAAATTTATCCCTTATGTTTTGGATAAAATAAAAGCCTTGAAAGCAATGAGGGCTGAAAAGGGCGCTCATTTTATGATTCAAGTGGATGGGGGTATCAATCATGAAAATGCTGCCCAGTTAATTGATGCCGGGACAGATATCTTGGTGGCAGGCTCATCCGTATTTAAGTCAAAATACGCTATAGAGGATTCTATTGAGAGGTTAAAAAAGCCATTGCGGGGCTCTTTTTAGTTTTACTGGTGCAGGTTGTATCCTAAAATAAAAAGCGCATAAATGCGCTTTTTATTTTAGAGAAGATAAGAGAAGATACAAGTTGCAGAGCTTTATTTTATTTCTCCACTTATTGATCCACAGCTTCTTATCTTATAACCAGGCGATTGGATACGAGCAAAATCATCGTTTATTAAACGGCTCTTACAACTTTTCCGGCTTTAATGCACCGGGTACAAACTTTTACTCTTTTTTCTTTCCCATCGATCACAGCACGTAGTTTCTTGACATTGGTTTTCCATTTTCTTTTCGTTCTTTTGTTTGAGTGGGAGACATTGAAGCCTGTGTTGGCATTTTTGCCACAAATTTCGCAAACCCTTGCCATTGTTTTCCCTCCTTAAGATAGTAACAGTGTTTGAAAGAACAAGCCAGTTATCCTATTATCAACAAAAATCAACAAAAAACAATTCGACAATCCGACAGTAATCTGCATGATTTAGACAAAAATATTTTAGCATATCAAAATATAACTGGCAAGGAATGAAGGAATAATAAAACCGTATATTGAATAATTAATATTGGATTGTGAATGAAATAATTGATCATTATATAGTATGTAATTAAAATGAGAATTGGGTATGATAGGTGGAAATGCTACAATATGTACAAAAGGAGGTGAAGCCTGGCAGAGGCCAGGTGTCATATGAAGGGAAATATTCTTGAAACGCCTTATGGAGAAGTGGTTTTGTCTGAAGAAGTGATTGCCAATATTGCCGGACTTTCGGCAATGGAGTGTTACGGTCTGGTTGGTATGGCTTCCAGGCGTTTGAGAGATGGGATTAATGAAATATTAAGAAAAGAGGATCTCAGCAAAGGGGTAGAAATTAAAGTTTTTGAAGACAGATTGGTGATAGAACTTTACATAGTTGTAAGTTACGGGTTAAAAATTTCAGAAGTGGCATATAATATTATGGAAAAAGTAAAATACACTGTTGAACATATGACTGGTCTGGAGGTACATGAAGTAAATGTCAATGTGAAAGGCGTCAGGGTCCAGGAATAAAGGGGGTTAGAGAAATTGAATAAGCAGACTATAAATGGCACGATATTAAAACAGATGATTTCGGGTGGCACATCCTCACTAAACCAAGCAAAACGAGAAATTGATAAGTTAAACGTGTTTCCTGTTCCCGATGGGGACACGGGTACAAATATGGACTTAACAATGCAATCAGCTAAAAAAGAAGCCATGGCAGTATCAGATAACCATATTGGTGAAGTTGCTAAGGCTTTATCGAAAGGTGCGCTTATGGGTGCAAGGGGGAACTCTGGCGTAATATTGAGCCAGCTTTTTCGCGGGTTTGCTAAAATGTTGGAACCCCATGCTGAAGTGGATTTGCGTATGTTTGCTAAAGCTTTAACAGAAGGCGTTAACACTGCTTACAAAGCTGTCATGAAACCTGTTGAAGGTACGATTTTGACTGTGGCTAAAGATTCAAGTAAGGCGGCTCGGAGATACGCCCTGGCCAATGAGGCCACCAATTTAGAGCATCTATTAACCTACATGATAGAACAAACTGATATAAGTGTGCAGCACACCCCGTCAAAACTGAAAGTCCTAAGAGATGCAGGGGTGGTCGATGCAGGTGGTAAGGGTTTATATTACATTTACCGGGGTTTTTTGAAAGCAATCAAACAGGAAGGCGAGGTGGAAGATACGTTGGATTCTATTTCATTAAGTGAAGAAGCCAGAGCTCATATGGTTGAAACGGACCTTAAAGAAGCAACGGAGTTGATTTACCAGTATTGTACGGAATTCATGATCACCAACCTGCTAGCCAGTGCAGAGCAAACCACAGAAAAGTTACAAGAAACATTAATTCCCTATGGTAATTCTATGATGGTGGTAGATGCGGAAGATGTGG
>CAZARY010000146.1:0-5665 GCA_964487675.1 uncultured Clostridia bacterium
TTCTAAATGGCGCTGGGAAAAATCGTTTAGCAGAAAAAAAGATGCCTGGGAAGGGGTCCTTTACAGCTATTTATATGATGAGATTTCAATAGAGCGAGCTGTGAACGATTTAAAGGGCCACCATTTAATTTTATGGGAGTTTCTGAAACCTTACCTGACGTATTTAAAAGGAGAAGAGCGGGATAAAATCATTGCCCTGGCTCGGATGTCCGGGCTGACAAATTATTTCTTTAAAAAGCTGAGAGAGGGGAATAAAAACGAGAAAATTACGGCTGCATCGGCTTTGGGTAAGTTGGGCGAAAAGCAAATGGCAACTTATTTAAAGGAGATGCTTTTTTCTGACGATACCGTAGAAATGATCTTTGCGGCAAAGGCCATTGCCGATTTGAAAGAAACTAGCTACCTTATCCCGGTTTTCAGGCGACTTTTAAACGACACGTACACCACTTTTGAAGGTATTTCTGAAGTCGCGGTCAGATTTGGTGAAGGCATCTGTGTGCCGATCACGAATATTATCCAAGAATGGCTGGACGGCAAAAGAGATTTGGCAGATACCTTTAAGGTCCCGGAAGAGCAGGTTTTGTCTCTGCTCGTAGATATTTTAGGGTATTATAGACATGTAAACGCAGCCCCACAGTTTGAAAAAGTCCTCATGAAGGTTAGTGACAACGAAGTGGTCATCCATATATTCAAAGCCCTGTCGCGGTTGGAATATCCGACCTCTATCGCTTTAAAGCCATTTTTGTTCCATCGGGATTGGATTATCAGGAGCCAGGCGCTTAAATATATTGGGAAACTGCAGGACCGCGTGTATGTAGAAGAAGTTAAAGTACTGCTTAAGGACGAGAGCTGGTGGGTCAGGTATTACGCCGCCCAGGCATTGTACCTTATGGGTGAGATACCATACCTGAAACAGGTGAGCGCTTTAAATGATCGAAGTGCGGAGATGAGCCAATATATCCTTGATAAAAACCAGGCGGGCTAATTCAGACGCATACTTAACCCCAGAAATTGATCTCGACTCAAACTAGAACCAGAATTAAAGGGAGTTTTAAGAAACATGACTTTTTACAGCATACTTTTGACCGTGGATCTTGTTGCCATAGTTTATTTTTTTGTGGTGAACAGTACCTACATATTTTTAAACATAAAAGCTTTCAGCACCATTAGGAGACAATGGTTTTTAGCCCAAATCACCGATTACGAACAGACCTTTCAAAGCGAATTTTACAAACCTTTGAGTGTTATAGTGCCTGCTTACAATGAAGCGGATACCATTGTGGAAAATATCAACTCTATTTTATCCCTGAACTATCCCGAATTTGATGTCATTGTGGTGAATGATGGCTCAAAAGACGAGACCATGGCAGAGCTAAAGCAAAATTTCAATTTAACCCCTTCAAGCCGCTCATTTCAGGGGGCCCTTGCTACAGAACCGGTACGGGGGATTTATGATTCTCTGTACTATTCCAATCTCGTGGTGGTGGATAAAGCCAATGGCGGGAAAGCGGATGCGCTGAATGCAGGGATTAACATTTCTCATTTTCCGCTGGTGTGCAATATTGACGCTGACTCCTTGATAGAGGGACAAGCGCTCCTGCGGATAGTGGAGCCTTTTACCCAGGACTGGCGGGTGGTTGCATCCGGTGGGACGGTTAGAATTGCCAACGACTGTGAAATTCGGGGTGGTTTTATTGAAAAAGTCCGCCTATCTTCCAGGTACCTGGTGAGAATGCAGGTGGTAGAATATTTGAGGGCGTTCCTTTTTGGCAGAGTGGGCTGGGCTGCTCTGAACAGCCTGTTGATCATTTCAGGTGCTTTTGGGGTATTTAGAAAAAAACATGTGTTAGAAGCCGGCGGCTACAGCAGAAAAACCGTAGGAGAAGATATGGAACTTGTGCTCCGACTGAATCGGATGATGAAGCAGCAGGACAGGCCATACCGGGTGACGTTTTTGCCTGATCCGGTTTGTTGGACCCAGGTGCCGGAAGATAGGTTGAGCTTGAGCAAACAAAGGCGTAGGTGGCAAAGAGGATTAGGAGAAAGCCTGCTGTTAAATAGGGAACTTTTCTTTAATCCCAGGTATGGGCTCTTGGGCACCGTAGCTTATCCTTTTTTCTTTTTCATTGAGTTCCTCGGCCCTGCCTTTGAGCTGTTGGGCTATGTCATATTTTTGTTTACCATTTACAGTGCATTTGTTTTAGGATTTCCCGGTCTTGAAATTGTATTGCTCTTTTTCATAACGGCTGTGCTGCTTGGAGTGCTTTTATCCACCCTGGCGATTGTGTTTGAGGAGATGACTTTCAGCAAGTATCCGCGATTGAAGGATAAGTTGCTTCTCTTTTTCTTCGGCGTACTGGAAAACTTTGGCTATCGCCAGGTGCACACTTTTTGGAGGGTACGTGGATTGGTGGACTTCTTTAAGAAGAGTCAAGAATGGGGAGAAATGAAGAGGACCAGCTTTTCAAAAGATCATAAAAAACAAACGATGGAAGAGGACACCAGCTTAAATGGAAGGAAATAAAGCAGGTGAATCTCAATACCAAAGATGAGTCCGGGGGGCTATCTTAATAGTTGACGAAGTACAGGTCATCAGGTTAAATGGGAGAAATTCCTGCAAAAAGTCAGCTAGCTATTTGTTTAGACATGGGAATAAGACAGAGGAGGGGCTTTTGTGTCAAATCATTTTGTTTATGTGGATGCGGATTTAAAAGAATTAATTCCGGGTTTTTTTGAACACAGGTATCAAGAAATAAGCCGAATAACAGAAGCACTGGCCCAAAATGATTTTGAAACCATAGAAAAAATCGGTCACAGCATAAAAGGCGTGGGCGGTGGATATGGTTTTGCCTATATCAGTGAGTTGGGCCTTCAAATTGAGGAAACTGCCAAAGAAGCAAAAGAAGAGGAACTCCATGAGCTTATAAATCAATACAAATCCTATTTGGATAATGTGACGGTGATTTATAAATAAATAATCATGTAAATAATATTTAAAGCCAAGTATCTTCCAGGAAGAAAGGAAGCGATCCATGAGTCACCTGTTTGGTGCAGTGCATAATTGGTTTTAAATTATCCTTTAGACAAAAACTAAAAACACACCCCCCTTCTAGGCTCTCTGATTTTAGGAAGGGGACTTCCCATTAAGGACAGGTAAATCTTGTGAGGCTCCGAAAAGTTGAGCGAAACCAGATCAGGCCAATAACAAAAAAGCTAAAATCGCTAATGCCCATAGCAAGCCAAATACCAGGCACACCGAGCTGTGTTTGCGTGGCAAGCAAATAGGCTAAGGGGATGGCTATCAACCCTTCCCGGATCAAGCTTATGAGCAGGGCGGGCATGGCTTTGCCAAGCCCCTGAAAAGAATGGGCTGACACCAAACCGCTGGCAAGGAAAGGGTAAAACAAGGGCAATATTCTCAAATAGCTGATCCCATAGGTCATAACATCTTCGTCCTGGGAAAATATCCCGATAAAAAACTGGGGAAAAGCGATCAAAAGGATGCCCACTGTGGTCATAAAACCGGCAGCTATTCCCATGGCCGTCCAATAGGAACGCCGCACGCGTTCCAGTTCACCTGCCCCATAATTTTGTCCCACCATGGTCACCATGCTGATACCGATGGCAATGCCGGGGAGGATGGCCAGTGAATCGATCCGAAAACCCAGTCCTAGGGCTGCCACTGCTTCTTCGCTAAAACCGGAAGCCAGGCGGTTGTAAACTGAAAGGGTGAGCGATAACATGGCTTGGGAGGCTGAGGTGGGAAGGCCTACTCCCAGTACTTCCCGGACGATGTGAGGGACAAAAATTAGTTTGGTCATGTTGAATTTAATGGTGGATTTCCCACGGGTGAAATGCCAAACCAGAAAGACCAATCCCAAAATCCTGCTGATAACTGTTGCCAGGGCTGCTCCACCCACGCCCAAGGCAGGTATGGGGCCTAGGCCAAAGATGAAAATGGGGTCGAGCAGAATATTAAAACCCACCGCTACCACCTGTTTCATCATAGAAGTTTTCATGTCACCTTCACCCCGGAGCACCCCGTCTAGAGCCATGAACAAGAAAATGATTAAGTTGCCCCAAAAAAGGGTGCGCGTGTAAGAGAGTGCCATGGCGTGGACTTCACCGGCTGCGCCCATCCAAACCAGAATAAAAGGCGCCATTGAAACCCCAATGGCGGTGGTAACGACCCCTAAAATAATTGCCAGTGTAATGGCCTGGGATGCGGTAGTACGCGCTTCACCTTCTTTCCCGGCGCCAATGCTCCTGGCTATGTAAGAACTGGTACCCACAGAAACCGCATTTCCCAAAGCAATCAGGATAAGCAGCACGGGAAGATTCATACTAACTGCCGCTATAGCGTTAGAACCTAACCGGCTAACGAAAAAAGTGTCCACGATGTTAAACACCGTCTGCAGAAACATCCCGCCCATAATGGGGAGAGCGAGACGCAGCAGTTTTTTTGGAATACTTCCAGTGGTTAAGTCTCTTTTGTGGCGTTTGGTTTCGTTGGTGCCGGCCTTTTCCCTGGCGCTCATTTGCATCCACCTGACTTTTTGAAAAATCAAAGCAGAAAGATACGCTGCCTAGTTCACTCCCTGAACGGTACCCTTAGCCCACAAAATATTCTTCTATATCATATCATGTTCTTTAATGGAAGGATATAAATAAGTGATTGATAGAATGTAAATGAGTAAGATCAAAAATCGCACCGGCCTATAAACCGGAGCTATCAAATCTTTCAAGGAGGAAAATTATATGTTAAAAAGTGAAGTGATATCTTTTGCCATGAATCAAGGCGCAGACCTGATTGGTTTTGCTTCAAGTGAAAGATTTAGAGATGCGCCAAGAGCCCATCATCCCGAGGATTTTATTTCTCAAGCCGGTACCGTTATCTCTTTTGGGATGCTTATTCCTAAACCCGTATTAAATTATGAGACCCTGCTCAAAGAATCCGAGCTGATTCCCCCGGAATTAAGGGAAGAATATTTACAAAAATATTTTTATCACGCTTGCGGCTATTCAATCATTAATCGGTTATTGGATTTTTTAGGCTATAAATTAACGCGTTATTTAGAGAAGCGAGGCTTTGCGGCGATTTATTTTACCCCAACATATGGAAAAGAATACGAACACTTTCAAGAAAGTATCCCTGACCATAAAGGAATATTCTCTCATCGCCACGCAGCGGTCAGGTCCGGTTTAGGGGAATTTGGACTAAACAATGTGGTGGTCACTCCAGAATATGGGCCAAGGGTCCGGTTTAACAGTGTGATTACGGATGCTGAAATAGAACAAGACCCCTTATTACAGAAAAAAGCGTGCCTGGGATTTGGGTGCAGAGCATGTATGATTAAATGTGGAACTGGGGCGATTCAATATATTAGCGCTGAAAAAGATATAGATGACGGTCAAGTCTGGATAGATCCAGTGACCACAACTGAGGTTGACACCTGTAGAAATGGCAGAATCGAAGCCTTTTGCCTAGGCCGATGCTTGGCCGTTTGTCCTGTTGGCTGCTGAAATGATACTTACTGAAATAGAGGCCATGCAAAAGTGCATTATTTCACAAAAGCCTCTACACACTAAATGTTTTAATATTTGAGAGATGGCAGGCAGTGGTTAAACAAAGCAGGATTTTGATAGCTCCTGTTAAACGACGCCC
>CAZARY010000147.1:0-5590 GCA_964487675.1 uncultured Clostridia bacterium
TTGCAATCCCTATTTAGCCCGTTGTAATGGTGATAATTCCAGCATCCTTATCGTATTCTACATTCAGGCCCAGCCGTTCATAGACAAATCGTAAAGGGATCATGATCGTTTCGTCCACCATCTGTGGCGGTGCATCTAATAATATTGTTTCACCATTAATCTGTGCCTCCTGTTCATCCAAGTAAAGGGCTAAATCCGCTGCTTCCCGCTGAACAACAATTTCTTCGGTATCTGGATCAAACTCCATATCTTCCTCTACATTTTCCATCACTTCCTCCATGGGAATAAGGGTTCGTCCATCTTCTATTAACGGGGGTGTTTCAATTATTTCTACTGTATCTTCTTCCGGGTTTTCAACGGCAAGTTCAAGTGTCTCCTGGAGTTCTGCTGGCCCCAAAAACGGATCTCTAAATAATTCCACATTTTCCTCCCATTCAACATTTCTGCCCAATTTGGTTAAAGTATCTAAGGTTTCACGCTGTATTTGTTTTTCCTCTACAAAATCATCTGGTTCTATTTCTTCCATTTCTTCCGGCACAGCGTCTTCAGTAAATATGACAAAATTCGTAAGGAGTGCTACCGCAATCAAAACTGCCAAAAGAACAACCAGCACAGTAAGCCTTTTATTGTTACTGCCGCTGCCTGGTGGATTTCGGCCATTCATATTTTAACACCTACCTCCAGCAATATTTTTTAAATATTTTTGAGCAATCGCTCTATCTCTTCTTCTTGTACGCAGTGATCGACAGCTGTTTTTTTGGTAATCTTTCCTTCTTTATATAATTGCACCAGGGCCTGATCCATCGTTTGCATATTTTGAGCGCTCCCCGTTTGGATAGCATTATAAAGCTGGTGTTCTTTGCCTTCTCTGATCATATTTTTAACTGCTGGGGTGTCCCCCATAAATTCTATTGCCGGCACTCTGCCCTGTTTATTATGCATTGGCACGAGCTTCTGATATATCACACCCCTGATCGTGTTGGATAGCTGCTGGCGCACCTGATTTCTCTTGTGATTTTCAAAAACATCCACTATCCTGTTCACGGTTAGTGGAGCGGTTTGGGTATGAAGGGTAGAAAACACAACATGTCCCGTTTCCGCTGCCGTAAGAGCAATAGAAATTGTTTCCATATCTCTCATTTCCCCAATCAAAATGACATCCGGGTCATGGCGCAGCACATGCCTCAAAGCAGTCGCAAAGTCATGCGTATCTATCCCGACCTCTCTCTGCTTTATGATCGACCGATTGTGTTGGTGCAAAAATTCTATTGGATCTTCTATTGTAACAATGTTAAGGCTTCGTTCTTTATTGATAAACTCAATCATAGAAGCAAGGGTCGTGGATTTCCCACTGCCTGTAGGACCTGTAACCAGGACCAACCCCCTGGAAATATAGCAGAGCTCTTTAATTTGTGGTAATAGGCCGAGATTATCTATATGGGGCACTTCGAAAGGGACCACTCTAAACACAGCCGCTAAACTCCCCCTCTGCTGCATAATATTGGCCCTATACCGTGCAACACCTGGTATTGCATAAGAAGTGTCAAGCTCTTTATTTCCTTCTAATTCATTTTTTTGTTGTTCATTAATTATGGAATATAAAATTTCTTGAAGGCTTTCAGGGGTAAAAGTGGGATAGTCTAGCTTGATAAACCGCCCGTTTACCCTGATGGTTGGGGAAGCACCTACGGCCAGGTGTAAATCTGAGGCATCTTTTTCCGCAGTTTCTTTTAAGAGTTCATCCATTGATAGGGGATAACTTTCATACATATTTAATGAAACATCTTGGTCATCCATATTAAAAACTCCTTTAAAAGATTATTGTTAAGCTGTTAAAATATTGAGTTGTTAAAAATCCAACTTTAAAATAACCCATTTTATAATGAATTGGTCGCAGCTCGATGCCTTGATTGCAGTTTAATGTCAATACTTAATGCTAAATAGAAATAAGTGAAACCAAGGAACTAACATTTAAATATTATCAAAAGAAGACTTTATTATCTATGATAGATTTTAAATATCCCTTGTCTTTTGCCTGTTCTAACTGCTAAATGTAAATCCGAAGCGCCTTTTTCCATAGCCTGGCCTAATAAAGTATCTAGATTCATAAGATCCTCCTAAAGTATAGCAGTAGCTCTGACTTTCCCCAAAATGTCTTTCCCCCAATTTTATTTTATGTAAATTATTTCTGATTTTAACATTTCTATAAAGAAAACGATAATTCCTCGTAAAAATATAATTTTTCTTAAAATTTTTACAAATTTGTCCAAAATTTTACTGCTAAATCAATCATAATAAAGCCTATTTCACAAATCCGGGAGTTCTTCTTTTAATACCGCATAGAAATATGTCCCTACAATCATACCAGCCAGGGTGAATAGCCCTAACAACTTTCCTTCGCCAATTTGCGCTAAAACTGTGCCAGGGCAGGCACCGGCTATCCCCCAGCCAATGCCAAATAAAGCTGCGCCTACTAGGCTCCATTGACCTACTTTTTTATGGCTGATTTGAATTGGTTGACCGAATCGAGTCCGATTTCTTCCAACATTTCCGGTTAAAATCCGCATCCCTATATGGCCGGTTATGACAGCCAAAAGAATAACCCAGGCAATCTTTAAATCTTCGCCCGTAAACATGCCAAAAATTAAATCAAAATTGGAAGCGCCGACCCGGCTCAGTGCAAACCCAAATAATATACCAAACCCTAAGAAGCCTATTTTACCAGTCAATGAATTTCCCTCCCAACCATGATAAATTTAACTTCCCAACCATAGCAACCGAATAATATTTGCTGTTACAGCGCCCGCGATTAAAAATAGGATTGTTACCACAATGCTAGAAGCATGGAGATTGGCTACACCGTGGATGCCATGCCCTGAGGTACAACCACCTGCCATCCTTGCACCCAGGCCAAGAAATACACCACCAATAAAGAGGTATAGAGCGTAAACTGGAAAAGGCCAGGAAGTGGTAGCGGTCAGCTGTCCCATCTCCAATGTGAACCAGGGACCACCGGATAACAGATTTGATATCAGGGCTCCCAAAACAATGCCTGTAATAAAAAACACGCGCCAGCTATAAGTGTCTTTAAATTTTTTGTTAATCCAGGAAAGGTGATTGGGGCGAAATAAAATCTTGACTAAATTGCCGTATCCGGTAGAAACACCCAAGGCAACATTTTTATAGTAATACAACAGGGGAACAAGTAATCCGATGATGATTCCCCCGGCCCAAAAGGGCCAGGGCGCTACAAATATCGTGTAAAACAATTCGCTCATAGCTAATCCTCCTCTTGACTTTCAAATTCAAATCCAGCCGCTTTCCAGGCAGTGGTCCCGCCCAAGAAATTGGCAACGTTTTTGAACCCTTTCTGCTTTAAAATGCTTGCTGCGGTCATGGAGCGGTTGCTAGTGTTACAAAAGGTTACCACTGGTTGCTCAGTATCCCATTCTTTGTACATGTGCCTTACATCCGGGGTGGGGGCCAGGGTTGTGCCTTTGATGTGTCCCTCTTGCCACTCGGATTTGGCACGATTATCCAAAACCAAGCTTTCACTAGACTCAATATATGATTTAATTTCATCGATAGAAACCGGGTGTATATGGTCTGCCTTTTCACCGGCATGAATCCATGGAACAACCCCTCCCTCCAGATAACCTGTGATGTCATCTAACCCTACTGTGTAGAGAGCTTTTGTGACTTGAGCTAAATCTTCTTCTCTTTCTAAAACCAGGGTGATGCCCGCTTCTGGTGGAATGATCCAACCTGCAAAAGTCGGTAGATTTCCTTCGGTGCTGATACTATAAGAGCCAGGGATGTGTCCAGAAGCAAAAGATAGATAAGGGCGTGTGTCTAAGATAACATTCCCCCTATCCACAGCGGCTTTAACATCAGGGACATTAAGCGGTTGGGGGGCATTTAATTGACGCACTTGGGTGGGGCCCTGCCTATTGATCTCAGTACAGCGGGCGAAATGATCTGGCGCTGGAGGCATATCCGTTAATATATCCTGCTTAAAGGCATGCAGATCTGTATGTTTAAAGGTGAAATTTTGCTTTCTTTCTAAGCCAATAGTGCTGGAAAGTTTTGCAGATAAAGCTCGCCCGCATAAGGATCCCATTCCGTGAGCTGGATAAACTTCCACGTGGTCAGGCAGGTTTTTCAGTTTTTTTAAACTGTCAAACAAATTTTCTGCGAGCTTTTCTTCTTGGTCTGGAAACAAATCGGGTCTTCCAACAGATCCTACCAGCAAAGTATCACCTGTAAATACCATGACGGGATCCTGGCCTCGCTCCAGGTCGGTTACAACATAGACAGAACAATCAGGCGTATGCCCTGGGGTTTCCAAAAGTTGAAATTTTAACTTGTCGATTGTAAATTCATCGCCCTCTTTTAAAGCCGTATGCGGAAAATCGCAATGGGCAATCTCTGGCGCATAAATTTTGGCCCCGGTTTCTTCAGCCAAATCCATATGTCCGGAAATAAAATCAGCATGCAAATGCGTTTCCAACACACCAACAATTTCCATACCAAAAGAATCTGCTTTGTCCAGGTAGGGTGAAATATTTCGTGCTGGATCGACCACAACACATTTATCACCGCTTCCGATCACATAAGAACAATGAGCCACACCAGGAACGTAAATCTGGGCAAAATGCATAACTTTTCCTCCTTTTTAAAATCAATCTAAAAAACACTTTAAACTTTAAAAAAAACAGCTTGCAAAAAACTATTGCTATTGCCATACTAAATAAATCACCATCCCAGCAGATAACCCGAGAGCAATTGTTAACAGTGAACCAATTTTCACAAAATTTCTAGGTGAAAAAGAGGCTTTACTTAGAACCATTAACACTGCTTGATGCGTGGGAAGTAAAAGCGCTAAATTTGCTCCAGCAGCTACTGCCATTAGTGCTGCAGCGGTTTCTAATGCTGATTGTTCTGCAAAAGCAATGGCTAGTGGTGCCATGAAAACGGCTGAAGCAGAATTGTTAACGCCGTTGGATAGAACTGTGGCAATAAAAATGAGAATTAGGATGAGCACCAATGGACTCATATCCGGCATATTTGCAATGAGAAAATCTGACAGCAGGTTAATCGATGAAGCGTCCTCTAAAATCTCACCTATTCCCAACATGGAACCAAGAAAGATTACTATTTTGAGGTCAATAGCCTGAAATGCATCGGAGATGCTTAAAACGCCTGCAAAAACCAATAGGAGTCCAGCTGCACCAAAGCCAAGGGCTGGATGAAGCGTGCCTGTGCTGATTGTTAAAATAGCTAGTAGTACAATAAAAACAGTTTTTTGCTTGGTAGGATGACTAAAAGGGGCGAACTTCACTGGTGTTTGATTTGTTTTTTTTGCCTCCCATTCCTCCTCCCCCTCCTCCTTTTCCTCTTCGTCTTCCTCTTCTTTTACTGTTTTTATTTCTTTTGTTAATTCATTGGAACCATTAGAATCATCGATGAACTGTGCGTTTCTATCGCTGCTATTGCTGATTTTTGATAGAATTGACCACATAATCAGTCCTGTAATCAGCATTGCCAGTCCGTGATATAAAAAATCAAACATTTGAAAAAATTGACCAGT
>CAZARY010000148.1:0-5489 GCA_964487675.1 uncultured Clostridia bacterium
ATTTAGATATACTATTCTATCTGATCCACTCCCATAGACTCAACAGAGTCAACTGGTCGTGAGATGAATATTTTCCTCTAAATCATTCCCCACTTCCATAATTAGTTTGACAAGCTTTTCTATATATTCAGGCGTAAACCGGGTCGTTGGACCTGCTGCGCTAATAGCTGCCGGCATTATTTTGACACTGGTTTTTACGGGCACCGCCAGACATATCACCCCGGGGATATATTCTTCATAATCCAATGCGTAACCCCGCTCTTTTATCTGGACCAATTCTGCTTTCAAGTTTTCAGCTGAACTAATAGTATTTTCAGTGTACTTCTTCATGTCTAGTCTCGCTAAAATCTCTTCTTTTTGGGGATGGACACTTAGTATGGCTTTGCCTAGCCCAGTACAAAAAACAGGCACACTCGTTCCCACGCGCAAATCGGTGCGTAAAAAATTTGAACTTTCAATTTTATCCAAGTATGTAACCTCAGTTCCCACAAGAATACCCAAGTTCACTGTTTCATTGGTCAGCCTGTGCAGCTTTTCTAGATGGGGCCGCACAATTTTATGGATTTTAAACTTCTCCTGGACTTTAGCTCCCAGTTCCACTAATTTTAGCCCCGGCGCATAAGTCCCATGACGTTCATTCTTCACCAGGTATCCCCTTTTCAGCAGCGTTTGAATAATGCGGTAAGTCACCGTTTTCCCATATCCCAATTCCCTGGATAAACCGCTTACTGAAAATTCATGATCATAATGACCCATGATATATTCCAGTACGTATAGGGTTTTGTCTGCGCCTTTAATAGTATCCATAAACAAATTCACACCCCAGATAATCAAGTTGAGTTTTGATAAAAATTACCCTTTCAAAAAGCTTTCCCTGGCTTTCATCAACAAGGTTGCCATTTTGTTATACTTGATATCCATTGTCTCTTCTTCACCTCTTTTGACCACAGCGCCATTAATATAGTCTATTTCAGTTTTTCTGCCCCGACTGATATCCTGCAGCATGGATGACCGGTTTTCGCTTGTTTTTTCAGCTATAGATTTCACGTGGGCCACTGGATCCTGCAAAGACAGCTTGATCCCTTTCCTTTCGGCAACGGAAGCCGCCTCCTCAACCAAGCCTTCCAATAATTCTTCTGTGGCTTCGTGTTGAAGGATTTCACCATTTTTGATCCCTAATAGGGCAGTGAGCGGATTTATGCCCACATTTACCATTAATTTATCCCAGATAAGGCCCATGATATTCTCTTCATATTCCGTTTCTAAACCCGCCTGGTTGAAAACTTCTACTATTTTTTTATCTTGAACCCCTATCTCTTCCTCATCCGCCCGCCCCAAATAGGTCTTCCCTTGGCCGGCATGAATGACTGCTCCAGGGTTTTTTATATTGGCCCCATGCGAAGTGGTGCCTGCTAGAATTTGAGATTTTGGCAAAAGCTTGTTGAGAGTCTCCACATTGCCAATGCCATTTTGCAGGGTAAGCACTTTCGTGTCCGGGTCAATTACGCTTTTACAGTTTGCCACGGCATTTTCCGTGTGATAAGATTTCACAAATACAATGATTAAATCCATCTTCTTATTAATGGCTGAAGGGCTGGTAACGGCTTCCACGTTTATAACTTCTATAACTTCCTCTTCAGCATTGCTTATAAGCTTTAATCCATGTTCGTTGATGCGATGGACGTGCTCCTCCCAAATGTCCACCAAAACTACCTGGTGTTTAGATTGGGCTAGTTTACCACCGATCAAGGAACCCATAGCCCCTGCTCCTATAACGGCAATATTCATGATTTCACCCCTCAAATTAACGGATTTTTGTATAAATTACAAATCCATAGAAGAAAGGCGCTCTTTTAACTGTTCCACCTCTTCTTTTTTCATTTTGAAGCTGTGACCCTCTTCCGGAAAAGCGCCTTCTTTTATTTCCTGACTGTACTTGTTGACCGCCTGCTGAATTTGCTGTCCTATATTCGCGTATTGTTTGACAAATTTTGGCACAAATTTATCATAAAGAGCCAACATATCCTGTAAAACAAGCACTTGTCCATCACAGTGCGGCCCTGCCCCTATGCCGATCGTCGGTATATCCACTTTTTCCGTAATGATTTTTGCCAAATACGCCGGTATGGCCTCTAATATCAAGGAAAAAGCACCCGCTTTTTCCAGCGCTTTAGCATCTTTGATAATTTCTATAGCCATGTCTGCATCTTTTCCTTGTACTTTAAATCCGCCCAAGCTGGACTCCTTTTGCGGTGTTAAACCGATATGGCCCATAACCGGGATACCGGCTTTGACAATAGCCCGCACCTGGTCCTTAACTTCTTCGCCGCCCTCTAGCTTGATGGCATCCACCAACCCTTCTTTCATAAGTCGTCCCGCGTTTTCTACCGCTTTTTCCGGAGAGACTTCATAACTCATAAATGGCAGGTCACCAACCACAAAAGTTTGATTGGCTGCCCGGGTGACAGCTTTGGAAAACAGCACCATTTCATCAAGTGTAATGGATTGGGTCCCCTCATGTCCGAGCATCACCATGGCTGCGGAATCACCCACAAGTACGATTTCTATCCCTGTCTGGTCTACCTGGGTCATCATGCCGTAGTCATAAGCTGTTGTCATACTGATCTTTTCACCGGACCACTTCACCTCTTGTAAATCTTTGATCGTTGGTTTCTCCATTTTTTTATCCATTTTTGCCCTCCTTTAACGTTAGTTCTACTCATAAATCTTTCTCACGCAGCAAATATGTTTTGCTCTGCGGCCGCACTTTGCTGATTCACGCCTCTATTTGGTCATTTAATAACTCCGCGGCTGAAAGCGCCATAACTTTAACAGCCTGCTTCAGTTCTGACACTCGAATATATTCATCCGATTGATGCGCTAAGGCTAGTGTTCCGGGTCCATAAACAATGCATTGGTCAAGCCCGCCCTGGTTGACTACAAATCGCTGGTCATCGCTGCCTGGGCTCACCGTATAGTCCATTTGCTTATTAAGTACTTGCGCCCCAGCATCGACAAAGGTTTTCACCACCCGGGTATGGTCAGGGACGAGTACCGGTTCCACGTCATGGATCAAGTGCATCTCATCCTCGGAGTCGTTCTTTTTCTGTTTCCAAGCATCGCACGTTTCTATAATTTTTTCCTTTGCCCAGGTCAAATCTTGTTCTGGTATAAGCCGCCAATCAAAGGAGGCTTTGCAACTTCCAGGAACGGTATTAATTTTGTTGCCGGCTTCAATCATGGTGACAGCCAGGGTACTTTCTTTGCATTTTTCGGGTCTAATCGGATGGATGGACCGGTCCCCCAATAACGGCATTATATTCTTTTCAATCTCATCTATGAGTGACCGCATTTTGTCGATGGCATTGATTCCCTCTGAAGGCATACTGCCGTGGCTTTGTTTCCCATGGGTGGTAATTTCAAACCACAAGGTCCCCCGGTGCCCAAGACAAACTTTGTCATGGTCCAAGCACTCGGTTATCACACAGTAATCGGTATTTGATTGATCCAAAAAGCCTTCTTGAACCAGGTACCCCACACCAGCAAATCCGCCCGTTTCTTCATCCGGAGTGGCGCTTGAAATAAACTTACCTTTTATATCTATATTGGCCTCCAGTAAGGCCGATAAAGCAAATACTTGCGCTGCTATTCCGGATTTTTGATCCGATGCGCCTCTGCCATAGATCTTGCCTTCTTTCAACACGCCAGAAAATGGATCAACCGACCAGTTCGTACCGGCCGGCACCACATCAAAATGACCTGAGAAATGCAAACATGGAGCACTGTTTCGGCCATAATCTCCAATAACGCTAACCCTGGGAAGGTTCTTCCCATGGGGAGCTAGCTGTTCTAATCGCTCTTCGGGAACTTCCACATAATTCACGTGACAACCAAGTTCTTTCATCTTGTTGCCAATGAATTCTGCGCATTCCGGATAATTATTGCCGGGAGGATTTTCTGTCGGAATTTTTATGAGCCCCTGCAAAAATTCAATTAATTCATCTTCCTGGTTTTCCACTGCTTTGTCAATTTTTTTCAATAATTCATTTTTTTTCAAGCCTATCGCCCCTTTTTTCATTTTGGTTTATGCCACAATTTTTGTTGACCCATTTAAAAAACATAAAAGCAAGGTTAAAAACCAAAAACATTAGATATTCTAAAATTTTTAGTGGTGATCCACACGCCCTTTGCGCTCCCTTTTTCGGTATTCCTGTATCAATGAAACCAAGTTTTCTACCACAGCGGAAAAAATGTATTCCCCTTTTTCATAACTGGCCAGGGTGGCGTCCCCAACGACCCCTGTTTGAGAATAGGAAGACATCCAGCTGCGCATGGATAAAGGCGAAGGTCCAATCGTATCGACCCAGTGATAATCCGATTTTTGGAACCCAATGTCCTTGGACGCTCTGTCCATGCGCACTCTTTCTTTCGCTAAGTAGAGATACACAGACGTTTCCATTTCACAAGCGTGGGCAATCCCTCCCGGCCATTCGGATTCTCTAACGTTGGCTATGGCTTCATTTGCAAGTTTGTAAGAAATAAAAGTACCGCATATCGCGTCCGTTTCCAATACGGTTCTTCTTGCCGCATCATCTAAATAAGGTGCATTCGACCCATGACCATTTATAATCAGTATTCTTTTAATCCCATGGTATGATAAGCTTTTTGTAATATCGAGCACAAAATCGCTCAAATGTTGGCCATTTACATTTAACGGCCCCGGGAAATCTATTTGATGTAAACAAAAGCCATAGGGAATAAGCGGCAGCATCAAGACATCTTTAGGGATTTGTTCACACGCCGCAATACAAAATTGTTCCAGGATAAAGTTGTCTGTATCAATGGGCAAATGCTTTCCATGTTGCTCAGCGGAGCCTACAGGTAAAAGTGCTACCCGGTCCTCTTTGATCACTTCCCGTAATTCTTCCCAGGTATACGCATCGTATCTATATTCCCGGCCGTATTCTATGGATTTGAGCATTTTTAATCCCTCCAAATTCATAACCAAAATGGCGTTTGATTAAGTAAGCGAGCATCCAATAATGCTGGGGAAGAAATTTAAAAAGAAACTTTTGAAAAAGTGAGCCGTTTCCATCCATTCCTCCCCCAGCATTCTGTGTTAAGTTTATGCTTTAGGATTGTATTTTATAGCCCCCAGAATTTTTCTATGATCTCATCAGACGGTCTGGGGGTAAGCAGTGCCACGATTACAAAAGCAGCCAGAGAAAGTGCTAATGATGAAACAATCGCATGCATTCCCAACGGAAGCATATCCAGTTCCTCAAAAGCAACATAAGAAAGGACGCCTACGATGATAGATGCAAAAGCACCGGGAGTATTTGCCCGTTTCCAGTACAGGCCCAACACAATTGGCCAAAGGAAAGTACACTTTAACCCCGCGCTGGCATATAAATTCAACCAAACCATGAGTTCAGGCGGGTCGAGCGCAGCGATAAACACGGCCACTCCTATAAGAGCAGCACAGATAA
>CAZARY010000149.1:0-5443 GCA_964487675.1 uncultured Clostridia bacterium
TACACACTAAATGTTTTAATATTTGAGAGATGGCAGGCAGTGGTTAAACAAAGCGGGATTTTGATGGATCTTGTTAAACGGCGCCCGAGCTCTTTATTGCTTTTATCAGTGCGTCAATATCCTCTTCGCTGTTAAAGAAATGGGGTGAGATCCTGGCTTTTCCTTTTGAGACGTTGACCAACACATTGTGCCTTTCAAGGGAATCCCGGATCTTTTTTTCATCGGGCAGCACCGCGTAGGTTATGCCCGACCTGTTTTCTGGCGGGAAGGGTCCTACGATGTCCATCCCAATTCTGTCAAGCGCTTCGATCAAATAATTGTTTAAATGCAATATTCGTTCTTCTACAAAACTTGCTCCCAGTTCCGTATAGATTTTTATCGCTTCTTCTAAAGCAAAAATCCCGCTGTAGTTTAGCCCGCCGGATTCAAACATTCCTGCCGTCTCCAAAAGGTTGAACCTTAATTTAGAAAAGTCAAAACGGTCTTTTACCCCGAACCAACCGACATAGCGAGGGTTTATCTGTTCCAAGGTGTTTTTATCGCAGTAAAACACGCCAATCCCTAGGGGACAGCAGAACCATTTATAAGGGCTGAATGACAAAAAATCGATATTAAACTTTTGCACATCTATCAACATGGCCCCGGCAGCTTGTGTGGCATCTACGTGAAAATAAATGTTTTGCTCCTTGGCAAAGTTGCCAATTTTTTCGACCGCGTGTCTAAACCCGGTGGAAAACTCCACAAAGCATACAGAAATAGCTTTTGTGTTTTCATCTACATAGGAGATGAGTTCATCAAAAGAAATTTGCCCGTTATGGCTTTCCGCCATTTTTACCTGCACGCCATGCCTTTCCAGATTCATGAAGGCATAGGCATTGGTGGGAAAGGACATATCCGGTACCACTACATTGTCTCCGGGTTCAAATGGGATGATATTTGCAGCGTGATTCATGCCTTCAGAAGCATTTTTCGTATAGGCAATTTCTTCGGGGGAAGCGTTGAGGATACCTGCCACAACCTCCCTGATTCGCTCTGCTTCGCTCACCCAATGCTTATAGTCATCAATATCGGCGCCGCGAAAGTACCTTTGATCCAGATAAGCTTTTGCCGCTTCGTACACCCGTTGGTGTAAAGGCCCTGTGGTAGCGGTGTCGAGATATACCTGATCTTTTATGGCCTCGAATCCTTTCGAGATTTCTTGCAAACGCATGATTGTTCCCCCTTTTTTTATGTAAAAGTGATCTTTCCCAAATGCTCTTTTCTAATTAGGATACTCTTTCTGGGAGGTTCTCTTTTTAAAGATACTCTTTTGTGCACCTCTCACGACCAAAGTCACGAGAATCCGGGACAACTTTTTCAAATGTTTTTTCTTTTGGGATTCTTTCATTAGAAGAAAGATATCCGAATTTTACAGCAGCCTGATATATTTCATCAGTTTCTAATAATTTCTCCAGCATTTAATAAAAATCCTTTATAAAAATTAGAACTGCAATTCATTAATTTTTCGCAATTCATTAAATTTTGCATTGATTTTTATAGATGTAATTTGATATATTAAGAAACAAGATTTTACTAGTCCTTTCTCTCATTTTTACTTTGTTTCATTTATTTGAAATTATTGAATGATTAAAATGATTTCGAGTGAGCATAGGGGCACTTTCATTTTTCGTGTTTTCCCTTCAGTAATTTCAGAAACCAGCCAGGAAGCAACCAGAAAAAAATCATGCTGGAATCAAAGTCAGGTATAACTTTTTAATAGTTTTATACCACATATTTCTACCAAAGGAGGGTGTATTGATGGAGAAGAATAAGTTTTTTGAGGGACCTTTAGGGAAGTACCTGTTACCCCCCATTATTTTGCAGTCCGTACTCATAGGGGGCGGTTATGCGACTGGCCGGGAAATTGTGGAATATGGAGCAAAGTATGGTGCTCTAGGCTGGATTGGTGGTTTAGGGATTTTTATTGGGTTCGCAGTCATTAGTGTGTTGGTGTTTGAACTTGCTCGGACGTTTCACGTGTATGATTATAAGAATATCATGAAAAAGATCATAGGGAAGCTGTGGCCTATTTATGACGTGCTCTATGTCCTGATTGCAATTTTAATTATTGCTGTAATGTCTTCTGCTGCTGGAGAAATTTTACTAGACACGTTAGGGATACCTTATTTTGTTGGAATTGGCATTGTTATTGTAATTGTAGGTATTGTGCTCTTCTATGGTGAAAGGTTTATCGAAAGATTTAAGACCTATGGAACATCTGCGCTTTACATTGGGTATATTATTTTTGCTGCGACGGTTATATTGACGCGATGGGATGAAATGATAGAAACTTTTGCAACAGGTGACACCGCTTATATGGGAGAGATAACTTTAGGCCCGGTGCTCTTTACGGGCATCTTGTATGTGGGATATAACCTGGCGGTGTATCCTGCTTCGTATTTTACGCTCAGAAGGCAAACCACGCGAAAAGAAACAGTTCTGTCTGGAATCATTGCTGGTGCACTTATGGTTGTGCCCTGGTTTTTAACCTATTTTGCGATTATGGGTTTTTATCCCGATCCAGAAGTACTTGAGGCACCTGTCCCTTGGTTAGTCATGCTTGCAGATACGCATTTCATTCTGATTGGGCTATTTGGCATAGTCATGGGGTGGACTTTAGTTGAAACCAGCACGGGCATTATCCACGGATTTTTAAGCAGGGTAGACGAAAACTTAAAAGAAATTGGAAAAGGCAGAATGACTGCGGCTCAAAGGTCGGTAGCCTCTATTGTGATACTCGTTTTAGCTATGCTTCTGTCCAGAGTGGGAATTATAGATCTGGTGGCCATGGGATATACCTACATGGCTTACGGGTTTATAATCTTCTTTGCTCTGCCATTACTTGTAATCGGTACTTTCAGAATTCTGAACCCCAAATGGACCAACGAATTCTTTGGCGATTAAAAACGACTTTGATAAAAGTTTCTATTTCGTAAAGCGCGCTGCGAATTTTGATCATTAGAAGGGCCTTCTAAAGCACTTTAGAAGGCCTTTTTGCTGATGGGTGCTTTATTAGAAAAAGCGCACCCCTGATTTTTTATTTTCAATGACTTTCATAGAAGTGTGAATTTTTTTATGATGAAAATGGGAGTAGCTGGTGAAAGGGTTATACGATAAACTAAAAAAGGGTCAATATCAAATCTTAAGGAGGGAGACACATGAAGATTGCTATTTTAGGTGCAGGCCATGGCGGTACGGCTGCTGCCGGAGATTTAGCCCTGAAAGGCCATGAAATTAGGTTATATGAAGCAGAGGAATTTTCGGAATCGTTTGCCCCGATTAGAAAAAGTAAAGAAGTCATTATCAATGAAAACGGTGAAAAGAAAACGGCCCAATTAGCGGATGCCACCCATAATCCGGGGGAGGCTATAAGTGGTGCAGAGTTAGTTCTTGTAATTGTGCCGGCTTTTGCCCAAAAAAGTATTGCTCAAAAATGTGCCCCGTATTTTTCAAATGATCAGTACGTATTTCTCATTCCGGGCGGATTTGGCAGCTATATTTTCAGCAAAGAACTAGCACGAGCCGGGGTAAAACCTGTATTGGGTGAAACAGCAACACTGCCCTATGGCACTAGAAAAACTGGCGGCAATGAGGTGTCCATTTTTATTAGAACCATATTTAACCCGTTTGCAGCTTTCCCCTCCACTCAAAATGAAACCGCCTCGCGTCTTTTGAAAGAGCTATATCCTGAAATTGAAACCATGGAAAATGTCCTGGATGTGGCTTTAAACAATACAAATCCCTGCGTGCACCCGGTTCCCACCGTTTTGAGTGCCAGCAGAATTGAGTACGCTGGGGACAACTTTTGGTTATACCGAGAGGCGATGACGCCTTCCATTTGGAGGGTTATGCGCAAAGTAGATGAAGAGAGAATACAAGTAAGAAAAGGTTTTGGATTTGGTGACCCTCACTGTCGTATGCCTGAAGAAACGGGCAGAGTTTTTGCCGACCAGTTCGGGTATGAAGGGATCAAAGCAGGCAGACAAATGAAAGGCCCAGAGAAACTTGACCACAGGTATATTACCGAAGATGTGCCCATGGGTTTGGTCTTTTACTCGGATATGGGCAAATTAGTCAATGTGGGGACGCCGACGGTAGATGCTATCATTGAACTGTCATCCCAATTGTTGGAACGTGATTTTAGAGCGGAAGGAAGGAATTTAGAGTTTCTCGGCTTGGAAGGTTATGAGGCGAACGCCCTGTTGAGAGAACTTCAATAGTTAATTGCACGGCACAATTTATTACACACCATAGAGAGGCTCCTGTTCAAACTTTGAGCAGGGGTCTCTTTTAAAGGGAACCATAAGCTTTTAATGAGCCTCGCTCCAACCATAAAAATAACACTTATAAATAATGAGGAAATAATAAATATGAAAGTTTGAAAGTTTAATAAATTCATGAAAGTTTACAATACACAAAGAACTAAACTTAATGATTCAGGGGTATAAAAAGGAGGGGCTTTTTTGAAACTTGGTTATGGTTTTTTTGGCAAAAATGCGATCGAGGTTGCCCGGCATTTGGTTGGCTGTTACCTGGTACGATGGATAGACGGTGAGAAAATAGTTTGTAAAATCGTAGAAACGGAAGCCTATCCTGGACCGAAAGATAAGGGCTGCCATGCCTACGGAAATAAGAGGACGCGGCGTACGGAAGCTATGTTTCGCCGGGGCGGCCATGCTTATGTATATTTAATTTATGGGCTTCACCATTGTTTTAATGTGGTTACAGGCCGAGCGGAGGTACCAGAAGCTGTTTTTATCCGGGCGGTAGAGCCTATGGAAGGATGGGAACTGATTAGGCAGAACAGGCAGCTAAAGCGGCGTAAGCAGCCCAAACAGACCAAAAAATGCAGCATTTATAAACCATCCAAAGAAAAAAACAAAGATGTGAAAAAAGATGTGAAACTTACCAATGGACCGGGCAAATTGACCCAGGCGTTAGCAATAGACACCAGCTTTAACGGTTATGACCTGGTTAGAGGGGAAAAACTCTATTGCTTAGAAAAACAAGACAGGGAATTGATTTGTCGCACGCCTTCTCAAATGGGTGATTGCGGCCAAGACAGGATCGATCAACAAGAAAACTGGAAAGTTGCTGCAGCTCCTCGGGTAAACATTGATTATGCAGAGGAATTTAAACACAAATTATGGCGGTTTTACCTGGAGGGAAATCCATTCGTTTCGGTATAAAATATTGCCTCTGTAATAAATAGTATAGAACTGTGCCATATCCTCATACTACAGATAAACTACAGGTAAACTTTATAAAAATCTGATTATCAAGTTAAATCAGGGGAACAAATTATATGTGCGCTGCGATGCTTGAGCGAATACTTCTTTGCTCTAGATTATACCAGCGGACCGATTTTGGAAAAGCTGCGTTAACTGTTTGACCGAACGCAGTG
>CAZARY010000150.1:0-5441 GCA_964487675.1 uncultured Clostridia bacterium
ATTTATTTAGGGGGCTATCACAACAGGATGAGGCGGCAGATTCTCATTAAATTGTGGGACTTTGTCCAGGCGCATAAACTGGCTGTGAGATTTTATCACTGGGGCGACATAGACCTGGGGGGCTTTAGGATTTATACCCATTTAAAAGAACAAACAGGGATTCTCTTTGCCCCGCTGATGATGGATGAAAAGACGTACCTGGATCATCTGGACAGTGGGCATGCATTTAATAAAGAGTATGAGAAGAAACTAGCTGAATTATTGCACGATGAGAGATACAACCAGTTCCACGACCTGATTAAGCTGATGCTGAAACACAAAGTGCGCGTTGAACAGGAAGCTGTGCGAGAGGTTTTAATGTAGTGATTTTTTCTTTAAAAGTTCTTTTGTCAGTGTAAATATATTTATTGACAAAATGTGTAAATCGGTATAATGTTACCTTAATAATACTACTTTCCAAACACCATATTTCCCGATATGACAGGATTATAAGAGGTTAACCAACTTGTTTTGAAATTAATAGGGGAGGTTCTCAAGAATCTGCACCCAAGGAGGCGAAAACCATGCTGTTTCCAATCAAGTAAATGACGTACTGGCATCTTTTTTTTATGTTTTAGAAAGAAAAGAAGGAGAGGATAGATTTGAAGCCAATATTGCTCGTGTATAAAACTAAGACAGGATTTACAAAAAAGTATGTGGATTGGATAGCTGAGGAGATTAGCTGTCAGACAGTTCTCCTTGATCACTTATTTACAAGAAACTGTAGCAGAGAGTTCACGACTGTAGCTGTGGGAGTATTGTGAAAAAGTCTTTTGTTAGAGTGATGCGGGAGTAATTAGAGTCATTAGTTAGATGAATTTAAGATGATCAGAAAGGAAAGATGAAATTGGCAAAATTTCGAGAAGAAAAAGTAACGGTTCAGGGCAAATACCCTATAGCTGGGACTTTATTAGTCCCTGAAGGGACAGGCCCTTTTCCGGCAGTCCTGATAGCTGCTGGATCAGGGGATGGAGACCGGGATGGGAATTCTAAGAAAGGCAATCTATTCCCTAACATGTATAAAGATCTAGCAGAATTTATCAGCAGTCTAGGGATTGTCACCCTTCGCGTTGATAAAAGGGGTGTTGGGGAGAGTGGAGGAAATTTTTTTGAGTCGGGGATGGAGGAACTGGTTGATGACATAGAAAGCAATGTTGCTTTTCTAGAGAAACATCCTAAGGTAAATAAAATTATTTTACTTGGACACAGTGAGGGATGTACCCTGATCACAGCTGCGAATGCTAGACGTCCAGTAGACGGCCTTATTTTTTTATCAGGAGCGGCCGAGTCCACAGCGGATGCTCTTAAACGTCAAAGGGATTTGGCGAGAAGAGAAATTTTAAATATGAAGGGCATCAGGGGAAAACTGGCCCGCTTTTTAAAGGCAGACATTAAAATAAAAAAACAAGCACAAAGGCTGATCGATAAAGTCATGAGCACAAACAAACCAGTGATAAGGTATCAATTTCAAAAGATCAATGCTAAGTGGTTAAGAGAGCACTATACTTATAATGTGTTTGAGGATTTAGAGAAAGTAACATGTCCTTCTTTAGCTATCACCGGGGCGAAGGATATACAAGTGACGCCGGAAAAGGTATATGACCTAGCCTCCTATGTACAAGGGCCTGCTGAGAGCTACATTGTCGAAAATATGGATCATTTACTGAAAGAAGTATTAGAAGAAGCAACCATTTTAAATGCCACTAAAGATTACAGAAAGATCCAAAATAACCCCCTACATCCTGAACTTAAACAACGACTCAGTGAGTGGTTTAGCAGACAAGGTTTTATTGGTTAAATGAGTAGAAAAGAAAAGTGAGACTAATTAAACATATGGTGAAAAGAGGGGACGGAATGTCGTTTAATGTAGATAAAAAAACAATAACAAGCAGTACGCAAACAAATTTGCTGGAAGGGCTCTTAGATCAATTAATGAATTTAAAAGGGGTCAGACATGCCATTTTAGCTGTAGAAAGCCTTGATGGCTCCTTTAGCTGGCGTGGGGCTAGAGGGACCGCGCAACCCAAAGGTGACCCCATGGAGATTGAAACACCATTTTGGATTGCCAGTGTGACAAAACTTTTCATCGCTTCTGCTATATTGAAACTACACGAAACCGGTAGACTTTCCATTGATGACTTGGTAATTGATTATCTCCCGGAGGACCTGTTAAAGGGCGTGCATATCATTAATGGCTTAGACTATTATAATCGACTGTCAATAAGACACCTATTGAGTCATGCCTCTGGCATTCCAGATTACCTCGAGATAAAGCAAAAAGGGGAAGGGACACTCATTGACCGAGTCCTAGAAGGTCACGACATCTCCTGGTCTCTTGAAGATATTCTTCAAATTGTTCGAAACGTCAATGCACCCCATTTTCAACCTCAAGATTTGAGCAGCAGTCAATACCGGATACGCTATTCTGACACCAACTTCCAAATATTGATTGCCATTATCGAACGGGTGACCGAAAAACCAATAGAAGATGTGTATAGAGAAATGCTGTTTCAACCTTTAGATTTAGGGCGTACATTTCTCCCTGGATCTAAACCGCCGGCATCTGTGGAACCCACTGCCGCAGTTTGGGTTGAAAACACGCCGTTTAATAACAAACCATTAGCCATGCGTTCTTTTGGTGATCTCAATAGCACAGTAGTTGATTTAATCGCGTTTATGAGGGCATTAATCAATGGTAAAGTATTTGCTAGAGCAGAAACTTTAGACTTAATGTGCGGCATATGGCAAACCTTTGGGTTTTCTCTAAGTCAGCTGGCCCCTGGATGGCCTATACAGTATGGGCTTGGGATGATGCGGTTTAGAATGCCACGACCATTTGCGCCCTTTCGTCCCATGCCAGAAGTTATAGGACATACGGGTGCTGTAGGTTCTTGGCTCTTTTATTGTCCGAAGCTTGAACTAATATTGACTGGGACAGTGGGTCAACTAACAGCGGCGGCAGCCCCCTTTAAACTAACCCCTAAATTACTTAGGATACTGGGATAATAGGAGTTGACAATAGATGGTTCACTTTTTTACTGGTTTATTGTTGATTTTAATTGGATACCTGATCAAGATTTCTATCGAATTTGAGTTGTGCCATTTTTTGTCTTGTTTAGTGGTATAGGCACTGAATAGAGAGGAGGGGGCAAAATGGGTATCCGATTAGAAAAGTATAACCCCAGTAAGCACGATAAACAAGTACTTGCTGATCTGATATTTAAATCGGATGAAGAGATGAACGCTTTGGTCTATGGAGATGATGCTATAAATGTCATCAGTCAGTTACTCGATAGTGACAATAACTATTTTAGCCCGGACTACACCCAATGTGTCATGTTAGATGACCAAATTATTGGTGTGGTTGTGGGTTTTCCTGTGAAAGACAAGAAGGAGATTGACAGTCAATCAGGCAAAGACTTTGCCAGGGCCATGGGGTTTTTTACCTTGATGAAGAAAATGTTTTTTTACAATAAACTAAATAAGATCGTTGCAGGGGATATGGATGACGAGGGGTACTATATTCACACATTGAGTATCAGCCCAGATTTTCAAGGCCAGGGTTTTGGTCGGCAAATTATTGATCTAATATCTAAAGACCAAAAGAAATTGTATCTACATGTGAGCAGAAAAAACAAAGGTGCAGTTAAATTCTACGAAGCAGTGGGTTTCCAGGAAAAGTTTAGAGGAAGCATCACGCACAAAGGGAAGGAATTATGCGAAAGCCTGATGGAAAAGGTGATTACTTGATATAGGCTCCAGGGTTACTGGAGAGAAATGGGCTGGCTAGAAGGGCAACGACCATTTTAGGAGAGCAGCTTCTTGGACAGCGGGATGGTTTTTTAGGTTGGAGTTGGCTATCCAAAGTTCTCACTATAAAGAGTTTTTATTTGCTTGGCATACTTGCCGAGCTGGAGAATTAAAAAACCCCTGCCGCCTAACCAGTAAGGGGTTCGATTTTGAAAATGTTAAATGGCAAATTCCTTGAGCTATCCTCAACAAGCGATATTTCCTTAATATTGTTAACATTTGAGTATATCTCTCGAAATCTTCTGATTTCATCGTTGTATGGTATGATTACGCACTGAATTAAAGATTGAAATACCGTCTGTATATGTTATACTTGCTATTAAACATCGCGGGCCTCGCGAAATTGAAGCTTGAATGTACGGGTATGGAGTTAGAAGAATTAAAAGACGATCAGAGAAAGGACTTAAACTCCTGGGGAGTTGGTAATTAGTTGTGAGTAAAACTTATCAGGGAGTGTCATTCAAGTTAGTTCTTTGTGCTTAACGTTTAATTCAGGCAAGTATTGGGTCAAATAAAATACTTGATAGGAGTGTAAAACTATGACATCAATTAAAGAAGTAAAGGTAACATATGATAAGTGGGGTGACGATTACGATAGTTATATTGCAGAAGAAAAGAAATTTTCTGAAGAAGCAGCCTATTGCGATAAAATATTTAGAAAGCACGGCGTTAAATCTGTTCACGATTGCGGATGTGGTACTGGTCGGCACACCACATACTTTGCTGAATGGGGTTATTATACAGAAGGGTCTGATTTAAGTGAAGGTATGTTGGCGCAAGCCAGGGAAAGAGCTAGAGAGAAAGGGCTTGATATTAAATTTACTCAGGCTGCTTTTCAAGAACTGAATGAAAAAATCAGCACCAAATTCGATGGGATAATCTGTGCCGGTCTGGGAATCGCCCATATCATAGACGAAAAAGAACTTCAAAAAAGCTTAGCGAACATTTATCAAATAATGAATCCCGGTGGAGTAGTTATTTTTGAAAATCGACGTCTAGAAGAATTTATAGGAGAAGGCAATAAAATGCATTTTGGGCCACTTCAAGTATTTGACAAACAGGGTAGGAAAACATTAAATTTTCGGGTATTAAGCTATGACGGAAACAATACCGCGAGTTATAATGTATTGAGTTTCGCAGAAAAAGATGATGAAGCATGGGATTATGACGTTAGAACTTTTCCCATCAGAACAGATATAACTAGAAAATTACAAGAAACACTGCCGAAAATCGGCTTTAGCAAAGTTGATGTTATTAAAGGTGCGGAGTTCCTACCTGAACATGGAAAAACAGATTTAACTGTGGCAGTCAAATAAATACCTCAAGCATTCAACTGAATAAATCTGGTCAAAAAAGTTTGAATAAAAATATAAAACAATTTAAAAAAACTCACCAGGTATCCCTACAAGAGGGAATAGCTCAAAATTTCGGGTGAGTTTTTCTCTTTTTTGTTTTCATTCTAACTCAACTTTCTCACCACAAAATTTACTAAAAAAGCTGTCGTGCTCTAAAATCTGTGGATAACAAAAACCCTCATTGACAACAAAAGCACCTTTCTGTTTGATAAAATGGTCTTTAGAGAAAGAAAAACC
>CAZARY010000151.1:0-5394 GCA_964487675.1 uncultured Clostridia bacterium
CAGCCGAAAAACGTTAATGATTGGGAAACAAAGGAACTCATTGCTTCATATGATCCTGACATAATCGTGACGGCTGCATTTGGCCAAAAATTATCGAAAGAAATTATTAACTTGCCCCGCTATGGGGCCATCAATGTCCATGCTTCATTGTTACCTAAATATAGGGGAGCCGCCCCTATACAGCGTGCTGTCATGGATGGCAAAAACCATACAGGGCTGACCATTTTTCAAATGAATGAAAAAATGGATGCCGGGGAGATATTAAATTTTGTTGTGGTGAAAATTGGCGCAAAAGAAACAGCTGGGGATGTGTATAAAAAAATGATAGAAAAAGGACCCGGCTTACTTCTAGAAACTTTGAATTTAATAGAGAAGGGGAAAGCCAATCCGAGGCAACAAGATGAAACAAAGGCCACTTATGCTCCTAAATTAAAAGCGGAAGATGAAAAAATAAACTTTAAGAGCTCAAAGGCTGAGGCAATCTACAATCAGGTAAGGGCTTTGAATCCACAACCTGGTGCTTATACCACCTGTCAGGGTGAAAGAGTTAAAGTTTGGGAGTGCCAAATTATAGACCCGAAAAAAATAGAAGTTGAAGCAGAAAAATGTAATCCGGGGGAAATTGTTAAGATGACTCAAAATGGTCCTGTGGTCAAATGTCTGGAGGGGTTTGTCGTTTTAACCAGGGTGCAGTTTGCTTGTAAGCAGCCCGTAACAGGAAAAGACCTTTACTGTGGTAAGCAAATGGCAGAAATGATGTGCCTGGGATAAAAGGATGGATACCATTATATAAAATAAAGGCAGTGACCTTATATGGAAGCTAAAAAAAGAATTTTCTTGGGTTTGGTCAGTTTGACCATTGTGTTAAGCGGATTGCTGTTGCTTTATTTAGGGCAGCTTCTGTTAACTGATGGCGATAGTGTGATTCATGAACTCATAGTACTTTTGGCTGCGAGCGCCGTAATTCTTATTACCTTTATGTTTACCTTGGGGTTATTGGGCATTGTTTTTACCATTATAAAGTCCCAAAATATCCCTTTATTAGATAAATGGATCTCTCTAACATTAAACTTATTTTACCCGGTGGTCATGATGCTGGGGCGGTTGTTTAAGATAGCAAGAGATAAAATACAAGAATCTTTTGTGGAAGTTAACAATCAGCTGGTTAAGATCAAAGTGCAGGAATTAAGTGGTAAAATACCGGGAGAAGAAATCCTTGTGCTCTTGCCGCACTGTCTACAATCTTCTGGTTGTACACACCGGATCACAATTAATATAGAAAACTGCCAGCGCTGCGGCATTTGTCCCATTAATGACCTATTGGATTTAGCTGATCAATATAATGTCCCCGTGCGAGTAGCCACTGGCGGAACACTGGCCAGGAAATTTGTCAAAGAACTAAAACCCAAAGTGATTGTTGCAGTGGCCTGCGAAAGGGATTTGACCAGTGGTATTTTGGATACTAATCCGCTGCCCGTGCTTGGTATTGTTAACCAGCGCCCTCACGGGCCATGCATGGATACCCATGTGGATTTAAAAAGTGTGGAAATGGCTTTGAATTATTTGATAAAAGGAGGAGATGAAACATGTGGTTTCTCGATACAGGGCTCATATTATTCGTGATCCCTGCTTTCATATTTGTAATGTACGCTCAAAACAAGGTGAAATCGACTTACAATAAATACGTCCAGGTAGCTAGTAAAAGGGGATATACTGGTGCTCAAGTGGCCAAGGAAATACTAGCAGATGCAGGGCTGGAGGATGTCAGACTTGAGCCGGCTCAGCAGGAACTGGGCGACCATTATGATCCTAGAAAGAAAGTGGTCCGTTTATCCCCCCAGGTTTATAATGGCAATTCAATTGCTGCTTTGGGGATCGCTGCCCATGAAGTTGGGCATGCTATACAGCATGCCCATGGATATTTTGCCTTATCGATTAGGAATATGATTTTTCCAGCGGCAAGTTTCGGTTCCCGTTTGGGCGTTCCCTTATTTATTGTGGGTTTCTTGTTTGCAGAGGGTATGGGAATTTTAATGGATGTTGGGTTGGCCCTATTTTTCTTTGCAGTGCTGTTTCAACTCATCACGCTTCCCGTAGAGTTTAATGCCAGTAAGCGCGCAGTGGCAGCTTTGGAGGGGCAGTATTTTTTGGCCCCGGAAGAAATAAAACCAGTTAAAAAAGTGCTAAACGCGGCAGCAATGACTTATGTGGCTGCTTTGGCCATGGCTTTGGCCCAACTTTTTCGTCTCTTGATCTTAAGGGGAAGGCGATGATAGTTTGAAATATGAAACTTCTAGAGAGTTAGCGTTTGAAGCGTATAAGAAAATTGTTATCAATCGTGGTTACAGCAATCTCGTATTGGAGTCTATGCTGGAAGAAGCGGAATTATCTCCCAGGGATAAAGCTTTGGCTGCAAAAATCACCTATGGAACCTTACAATGGCAAGGGTATCTTGACTATTATCTTGACTTTCTTTTAAAGCGCCCCCGGGCAGAGATCGCCCGGGATGCGCTTTTTTTGCTGAGATTAGGGGCTTATCAAATTTTAATTTTGGATAAAATTCCTTCGCGTTCAGCTGTGGATGAAACAGTTAAGCTGGCTCGTAAAAAGATGCATAGAGGGATTGCTTCCCTGGTTAATGGTACGCTTAGAAATTTAGTGCGAAAATATAAGGAAATTGAATTGCCTGACTCTGAATCTACTCCTCTAGAATATTTATCCGTTAAGTACTCTCATCCAAGTTGGATGGTCGAAGTTTGGTACCATGAGCTTGGCTTCGAAAGAACGGAGCGGTTGTTAAAAGCCAATAACGAATCACCTGAAAGGACTGTTCGAGTCAATACTTTAAAAACCAGCAGGGATGAGTTTGTTTCTGAATTGGCTTCTTTTGGCATCGCTTATGAGTTTGTTCCCCAGGTTTTGGAAGGTTTGATTATAAACAACTATGAAAAGTTATTAGAAACTCCTTTTTATCATGAAGGCAAGTATCAACCCCAGGACATAAATTCTATGATTGTATCGCTGTTTGTTCTGCCAGGCGCAAACGAAAAAATTATAGATATGTGCAGCGCGCCAGGAAGTAAGACCACGCACCTTGCCCAGTTGAAAAAGAATAAAGGCAAGATAATTGCTGTAGACATCAACCGGGCTAAGCTCAACCGCGTTCATGAAGCTTGCAAAAGAATGGGGATTAATTGTGTGACCCCCTTGCTTGGGGATGCCCGGCGTCTTTTTAAAGATGAGCGGCTTGGAAAGCATGAAAAGGAAGCTTTTGATGCTTGCTTGGTGGATGCACCCTGTTCCGGTTTGGGTACGTTACGCCGGCATCCTGAATTAAAATGGACTTTTAAACACGATGATATCACGCGCTTAGCCAAGCAGCAGCAAGAGCTTTTGGTTTCCGCTCACAAACTGCTCAAGCCAGGAGGACGGTTGATATATAGCACCTGTACGATTTCTAAACGGGAAAATCAATTAACAGTTTCGGAGTTTTTGAAAAGCTATCCTGGCTATAAGCTAGAACATCCTTCTGATTTTATTGACCAACAAGCTATCCAAAATGCGGAAATAAACCCGGATGGATTGACGCAGTTTTATCCAGGATACGGTTCCGGCGATGGGTTTTTTATTGCCAGATTAAAAAAGCCAACAAGAGCGTGAAGTTGCTATAATTATGGGATTTTGATATACTTGGCTTAAAACAAACAAACATTTTAGTACTCTTAGGGGATGAAAAGAGCTACTTGACTTAAGGCAGGGATTGGATGAGCAAAATAAGGTTAAAAGACTTACAATTTCATGAACTACAAGACCTTTTACAAAGCATGGGATGGGAGAAATTCAGGGCAAAGCAAATATTTTTCTGGCTATATAAAACACCGGTTAAAAACCATGAAGACATGGCAAATCTCCCGAAAAATTTAAGAGAAGAACTGGCGGATAAGACCCAAGTGTTTACTCTTTCCCTGGATTCAAAATGTATTTTTGTTTCACATAAAGATGGAACATTCAAATTTGTCAGCCATTTAGAGGATAATATTGGTATTGAAACGGCTGTAATGAAATATAAATACGGGAATACGGTGTGCATCTCTTCCCAGGCCGGATGCAATATGCAGTGTGCTTTTTGCGCTTCTGCACGGGGTGGAAAAAAAAGAGACTTGACACCGGGAGAAATGATAGACCAGGTGGTGTTGGCTGAGGAACTCCTACCTGCCAACAATACCATAAATAATATAGTTATTATGGGAATCGGAGAACCTTTGGAAAACTATGACAATATGAGGAAATTCATTCAATTAGCAAATGATTCCAAGGGTCTTAATATTGGTATGCGTAAAATAACCATTTCTACTTGCGGTCTCGTTCCATATATCTACCAGCTGGCCGAAGACAATGCACAAGTGAATTTAGCCGTCTCCCTACACGCCCCGACAAATAGTTTGAGAACCAAACTTGTGCCATTAAACAAAAAATACCCACTGGGGGAACTATTAGCGGCTTGCGAAGCGTATTATAGATTAACTCACAGAAAAGTGACCTTTGAATATATCTTGATGAACGGTGTCAATGATGGTATTTCGCATGCTGATAAGCTCGCCAAACTATTAAATAGTTATAATTTTTTATTTCACGTAAACATCATTCCTTATAATCCTGTAGGCGGTTCCCTGTTTGAGTCTCCCAGTCATGAAAAGGCGAACAATTTTTTATCTATGCTCCAGAATAACGGCGTGAGTGCTACGCTTCGCAAAGAAAAAGGCACTGATATAGAAGGGGCTTGTGGGCAGCTATCAACCAGAATAGAGGGGTGAGATGCATGCATTTTTACGGTTCGACTCATGTAGGCCGTTTACGCCCAAAGAATGAAGATTCTTTTTTAGAAGGGTTATGGTATAATAACATCCTTCTATCTGGTGTTGCTGATGGAATGGGGGGACATAGCGGAGGAGATATCGCCAGCTACCTGGCGGTTGAAGGGGTTAAAGAGTATTTTCACAAAATTGATTTTATTGGCGATTGCGAAACTTATGAGGCTCAAAAAAAAGAACTACGGAAGCTGGCTGAGTCCTCTGTCTTTCAAGCGAATCAAAAAATAATGGCATACAAAGAGCAGTATGGGGAGTATTTAGATATGGGAACGACTTTGACCATTGGTGTTTTCTGGAAAGATGTGATAACAATCGGTCATGTTGGTGATTCTAGGGCTTATTATATGGATGCTAATAAAATATACCAGCTTACAGAGGATCATTCACTGGTTAATCAAATGGTTAAATCAGGCAAGCTTGATCCGCAAATGGCGGAACAACATCCCCAAAAAAACATATTAACCCAGGCACTGGGGACATCATCAGATATAGATGTGGACATAGTGCAAGAAACATTTCATGA
>CAZARY010000152.1:0-5340 GCA_964487675.1 uncultured Clostridia bacterium
TCACCGTCTTTAAACTTCCAGGGAAATACGCCAATTTTCATGCGCTTGTTTTGAATTTCAGGCGCACCAATTTCGCCGCCCAGGTTTTCTACGTGGAAGCAGTCATAAGGGAACAAGGCATTATGTGTAAGCTGATAGTCTTCCGGTGGGAAGAGTTTGTCCATTTCATCGCCAAATTTCTCCCTAGTTAGTCTTTGCACTTTATCACAGATGCCAAAAGTTCCTTTGCCTAAAAATCGGCCGATAGGCAGGTCCATAGGATGGTCAGTAGAAACGGCATCAACACCCCATAGCTTGATTTTCTTGTCTAGCAGGAAGTCAACCATGTCGGGATGAGCGCCTGGATGCAGATGGATATACCGCTCTTCATCGTCTTCGCCGCCACCCTGGGCAAATTTATGCCATCCAGTATGCAGGATAAGGATATCGCCTTCTTTAACTTCAACGCGTTTCTCAATCATTTCAGGCGTGTAAACTGACAAATCATCCAGCTCATCAGTAAGGTCTACAATAACACCATCACGATACAGCCAATCCAACGGAATCTCATCAATGGTCATGCCGCCTGTTTTAAAGTGCTGGGGCGCATCAACATGAGTCCCAATGTGATTGGAGGTTTGAATGTACTGGGCATTCACGCCATGTTCAGGTTTCCTCTTAATGTACTTTGCCTCAAAGGGAGGATAAAGCGGCCAAAAATGCGCATCCACTCCCAAAGATTGGCTGAGATCAAACAATTTTGTCATAATGATTCTACCTCCTTTTAGTTTATGTTTCGTTTAATTATTAACATAAAGGGACATTAAAGATTATCTGAGGTTTAGGAATAGATTTTGGTGAAGACGTATTCCAGATTATTGGCTTTCCATTGTTCATATGCTAGAACCTGTTCGTTTTTTGATAAGAAGTGATCAGTCCCTTTACTTAACTGATTTGTTCCTCCATTTAGCATAGATAGCTTGCTTGATAAATTATTATTTTTTTATTTAAATGTTTGCTTGGTTACACGGGTAACTTTTTTACAAATAATGTAAATGATAGACCGTTTCATTTACTTCATTTCATTTACTATTAATGATATTTTGCTATAAATGATATTCTTCTTAGATAAATGACACACCTTTATTGTAGTTTTATAAAAGTTTGGCTAATGCATTGTTATTGTTTTATATATATCGAAATCAAAAAGTTGTTACAAGTTAACGGCCTTTAAATGTGCATTAATCCTAAACCAGCCCGTTCATGATTGGTTATGGAGTGTGCTGCTGAGTAACCATACATAGCCACAGCGACCCAGTTGCCTTTTTTTACGATAGCAATTTTTAACACCACGTTTACCCCTGTTGCAATTTTTTGCAAAACCGCTTCTTGGGCATCTAGTGTGGCGTGTATCACCGCATGCAAATGCGTATCCTTTTTTTCTATGAGGCCTTCATTTAGTGCAGCCCCAGTAGCGGCATTGATTATTTTCTGCCCTGCCACAGAATCATCCCCGCCTGTGCCCGTAGCAGTACACATAAAACCGTTTTCTCTTAATCTGCTTTTTAAGTGATCCTCCTCTGCTCTAGATAAAGTCAAAGCAAGTTGGAGGGCTGCCCAACCAATCCTATTATTCACATCTTCTGATAAAGTTTCATGCCTATTATTGTTATTGTTATCCATAAATCATCACCTTTTCATGGTAATATTTACTTCTTTTTGCAGATTTTAAGGCGAGTATATCCAAGACTCAAATCATCGTCAAACTAAGGAACCTTATTTTATTTTCCAATGACTTAATGAAGTTTTACGCGATTTGGTTCATATTTGGTTCAAAAACTTAACATAGGTTCTCATTTGAGCTTTTTGTAGATGATCACCTCCTTATGTGGACCGCTTTCTCAAAGCAGTCTTTTGATTAAGTTATAGTTCCCAATGTATATTGTCCCACTGATCCTCTGACATAGACATGTTTGTTGCTTTTTTTAGACACAAAGCTTTTAAAGCTATTTCCACTGAAAGTCTTGTAAACGAACTCTGCCAAACGTTTTTACCTAAAAGTTGCTCTATCTTATTCAGCCGATAATATAAAGCCTGCCTGGTTATATACATTTTTTTCGCCGTGCGTGTTTTATCCATACCTGCTTCTAAATAAACTTTCAAAGTCACGAGCAAATTAGATCCCTTAGAGCGATCATGTTCGATTAAAGATCCTAGATGGTTATCAATGTAATCATCCAATATATATGCGCTGTTGATACTTAATAAAATTTGATAAACTCCCAGGTCAGAGTAAAAAGTATACGGAAATTCTGGTAAGTTTTTTTGCAAAAAAAGCACTTGCGTCGCTTCCCAGTAACTTTTCTGGATTTTGGTAAATTTATCACAGAAATCGCCTACAGCTTTTTTTACTTCAACCTGTTCAAACATATCGCTAGATGTGCTTTTATCTATGTGCGCCAGGGCTTTTTTAAGCTTATTCGTTGGAAAACAATCTCGCTCAGAAAGAATGAAAGCTATAATCTCATTATCTTTAATTATCAACAAAGCTGGGCATTGATACTGACTGAATATTGAGCGCACAACCATGCTAAACTTGAGTTTAAAAAATTGTTGCCTTGATAATATATCTTCCCCGTGATTATTATCAGCTAACTCGCCTTTTTGAGTCAGCTCAAAAACGACTACTGCTCCACCTTTTAATTTTAAATCCGGAAACTGACGATGTAATTTAATTCTGATATTTTCTTCTGGTTCATTGATTTCACTAAATAACAACTCGCGAAGCCATTGGTTTTCATTATGAAACCTTTGCTCCCGTGTAAATAATTCGCTTAGCAGCGTTTGCGCCACAGCTGTAGAAGTTTTTTCTAAAACAAGTTTATCCAGGTTTTTCGGCGGCGCTTCCACTTGCATTATCACCTGACCCCAATCATGCCCCAAAGCCTTTATATCATGCTTGATTATCTCTTTTTTCGAAGAAAGCTTCCCATCTCTTACAGCTTCCTTTTCGTCGTCTTTTTCATCATCTTTTTCGTCGTCTTTTAAAGAAGTTGGCTTATCAACGGAACAATAATTATGAATAACTTCTCGGATATTTTTCCTTTGATCAATGGACATACCTGATGGAAGATAAACTTTATCGTCTCTATGAGACGGCTTATACGCTAGGGGATTTCCAGTTTGTTCGTAGACGAATCGTAATACTTCTCCTATAGATCCGGCTCTTAAAGAAATCTGTTGAAGTTCGCTGGAAATGGCTTCCAGGTTCGTAACCATTTGATAATGCTGGTTGATTAAATACCCGTTAATTTCCTTGGTAATGTCCACAAATTTAACTGTTTGTGGAAATACGATGATGGGAAAATTAGCCTTATTCGCCTGCCGGACCATTTCTTGGGGAACACTTGGAAAGTAAGGACCCAGCTCAATGCATAGACCCGCTACCTCTTTTTCAATAAGCTGCTGCAAAAAATATACTTGCAAAGACAGTCTGTTTTGCAGTCCTACACCAGTGGTTAATATGAGTTCACCACCGTGAACCAGCGACCCTATTTCAAATATTTCCATCACATGAAGCCATTTCACCTTCCGTTCTAGTCCTTGCTGGCCAGTCACCAGCCTAGATTTTCTAAAGCTGGGGAAAAGAAGAACCTCTTTTACAGTTAATGACGAAGGCGTTTTCATTAATGGAATGCGCTCCTTTAATATTAAACTATACTTGAGAGATGGCTTTATGCCTCTGAATTAAAAGATTTTATTTATTCGTAACCGTTGAAGTGTTTACATAAAATGTTTAGTTGTCATAGCGCTCTATGGCTATACTGTAATATATAGTTCTCTTTTTCTACCCTTATTTCCTTCTTCTTTGCGAAAAATTGTAAACCTTAAATCAATATTTTTTTACATTTTGTGTAATGTTTTTTTAGACTCCAGCAATTACAATTATAATCAGCAGATTCTGGTAACAAGGGGCCGGGTTACACTATCTTTGTGCAAAAGAGGAAAAACGAGACCTCTTACAGAATACTATAGGCACGAAAAAAATCATTGGTCTTCCTTTTAAGTTGATATCCATGCTTTAATTAACACATTTAAGAAAGGAGTCAATAATATGTCTTACGGTTTTATGGGTAAAATCTTGGAAGTAGATTTGTCTTCAGGGCAAGTGAGTGAGCGGGAATCCCAGGAAGCAGACTTTCGCAAATATTTAGGTGCTAGCGGTGTGGCAGGCAACATCCTGTACCACGAATTTCCCCACCAGGTGGACGCCCTGGATGAGGCCAATCCCCTGATTTTTATGTCCGGACTTTTAACCGGTACCGGGGTACCTGCAGCTGCCAAAAGTTCTTTTGTAAGTAAATCTCCTTTAACCGGGATTTGGTGTGAATCGACAGTAGGTGGACATATGGGTGTCCAGGTAAAAAAAGCAGGTTACGATGGCATCATTATAAAAGGCAAATCAAACAAGCCGGTCTATCTTTGGTTGTCCAGTGACGGGGTAGAATTAAAAGACGCCGGTCACTTAACAGGCAAAAATATTTTTGATACAAATGAGGAAATCAAACAAGAAACACATGAAAAAGCATATGTGGCTGCAATTGGGCCGGCGGGAGAACATTTAAGTCGCATGGCCTGCATCATAGCCGGTGGTAATGAAGCGCGCGCTGTAGGTCGAGGCGGCATGGGAGCAGTTATGGGCTCAAAAAACCTGAAAGCCATTGCCATGCGTGGAGAAGAAAAGATCGCTGTACATGATTCAGAAAAACTGAAAGCCCATTTGAGCCAATTCAGACCGAAACTTCAGGAAGGTACTAAAGGTCTGCACGATTATGGCACCGCAGGCGGTGTCCAAACGGTAGAAGCCAATGGCGATTTGCCGATCAAAAATTGGACCCTTGGAGATTGGGAAGAAGGCGCTGCTAAAACCTGCGGCCAATACATGGAAGAACAGGGCATTACCGTGTCGCATCACACCTGCGCCGGTTGCCCGATCCGATGTGGTAAAGATACCAGGGTAGATGTGGGTCCCTTTAAAGACGCAGTCGGCCATGGCCCCGAATTTGAAACCTGCGCTGCCTTTGGTGCTAACATCTTGAATGACGATATCTACTACCTGGTTGCCATTAATGACGCCTGCAACCGTTTCGGGTTAGACACCATCGAGACAGGCAACACCGTAGCAATGGCTATAGAATGCTTTGAAAACGGGCTCATTTCAGAAAAAGACTTAGACGGCATACAACTTGCCTGGGGCGATGCCAAGTCCGTGCTGGAACTCGTACTAAAATTAGGCAAGAAAGAAGGAAACACCAGCTATTTATTTGGTGACGGGGTAAAAGAAGCCGCCAGAAAAATAGG
>CAZARY010000153.1:0-5268 GCA_964487675.1 uncultured Clostridia bacterium
TTTTCCAGCACTACTTTAATGATTTATCGATTACGCCGATGATTATGGGATGACGTATAGATTCCTATGCTTCTTGATGCTTTGAAAGCATATCATGATTAGCTGCAAAAGCATTTATTTGGAAATATTATGACAAATTTTCTTGTTCCAAATCTTATAATCTAAATTTCTATAGCTTCTAAAAATTAATCCCCCCGGGAAATCCGGGGGGTTATTCTTTCAACTTAAATATCTCATTTAACGCTCTATTTTTTCAAATTCTATTTCCAGATTCTCTTCTGTTAATTCACCTTCTGTTATTTCAAATTCGATGATCTCCTTGGTCACATAGCTCATCATGACCAATTCGCCATCTTCATCTTCAGCTTCCCACTGTACAGCCCCCTGAACCCTCATCACATAATCGCCTGGAGAGCCAGGTATTTCCTGAAATTCTCCTTCCATATCTCCGAAATCAGTTATCCAATCTTCTATCTGAGCAATTTCTTCTCCCTCGACATATTCTTCTTCATAAAATGTGACCTCTACTTCAGCTCCGACTATTTCATTTTCTGCCAGCTCTTCTGCTTCATGAAGTGGAACCCCTTCTTTATTAACAAAGTCAAATTCGTAGGCGCTTACACCATAGGGAATCTCTTCAAAGTGCACAAAATCTCCATCTCCTGCATCCAGTTCTAAAGTTTCTACGTCTTCATAATCGAACAGGGCTTCTTCTATTTCATAATCATAGTCACTGTCTTTAGAAACCACCCTCACATTATATTCGCCAGGATTTAAATCTGCATGCGCATAAATTCCAGCATCAATATCTTTAAAGATTGTTTCATTATTTTCATCCAGTATTTCAAACTCTACCAGATTCCAACCGGGAGTTGTATCTTCATCTACATCATTTAAACCAATCGGTACAGTTTCATCTTCTGTTTCAATTTCAACAGATTCGGCATCCAGAGAAGTTATTGCAGCAGCATCAAAGTCGAAACTGATATCTTCAGTTTCACCGGGTTCCAGTTCTATATTCTCTTCAATTTCCGAATAATACAATCCCCCGGTATAGTTTTCAGGATGATGTTCATGATCATCCGGCGCCTGATGAATATCCATGGATGAGACTTTTACTGAATGGTCTTCATCTGCATCAATATGATTAAATCTGACCTCACCTTCACTATCTGTCACACCATCATGGAGGCGGCTGTCATTTTCGTAAAGAGTCACACTGAATCTTTGCTCATCTAAATCCAGAGATTCAGCGATTAACTCATCTTGATCCGGATCGTAATTTAGAATTTCCCCATCCACATCTACTTCCAGCGTCGCATATTCATCCAATTCCAAATCATCTTCACCGGCCATATCCACCGCCGCCGCGGCATCTATAAGCCCATGGCCGTGTTCAATACTAAATTCATCATCCATATCCACCGCTTCTTTATCAGCAGTTTCTTCCAGAATTTGCTTCACCTCTTCAGGGGAGAGGTCAGGATTTTCCGAAAGGATTAAAGCTGCTGTGCCGGCCACATGAGGTGCAGACATGGAAGTGCCACTGTATGAATCATAATATTCTTCATAAGGGACTGAGGAAACCACGTTTACTCCGGGAGCGGTAACTGACATCCAGTCTCCTTTTGTAGAAAACCCGGCCCTATCATAATTTTCATCCATGGCTCCGACAGCTATTGCTCCACTGTGCTGGGCTGGTTGATTGGCAAAAACCTTACCATCATTACCCATTGATATCACATAAACTATATCTTCATCCAGGTTTTTATCAAGGGCGTCCTGAACCGAAGTGCTGTAACCGGCAAGCCCCAGGCTCATATTGGCCACGACTCTTTTATCGGGATTTTCTTGAGCCCATTCTTTCACCCAGAGCATCCCTTTCACAGTTTCATAAAGTGAACCATAAATAACCTGGCGGTCAGGATCTCCTGCAACCCCCAGAGACTTAACAGGTAAAACAGGAGAGTCCCAGGCCACACCGGCAACTCCTCCTTCATTATTGCCTATGCCTGCTGCAGTTCCAGCTACATGCGTTCCGTGCCCCCATGCATCCTCAGTTTCATCATTGTGTTCTGCAGGATTAAAACCATCCAGCACGTTACCCTCAAGATCAGGATGCTCACTGTCAACACCGGTATCTAATATCGCCAGCACTACATCTTCAGATCCTGTGGTCGTCTCCCAGGCCTCTGGCGCATTGATCGCCTCCAATCCCCACAGCTCATCATAGTGTTTGTCATTTGGCACTCCTTCAAAATCGGACATTGTCTGAACTTTGTAGTTGGGTTCTGCATAATCAACTGCACTCAGTCGTTCCAGCGAGCGGACAGTATCAGTTACTGCTTCACCCTCAGGAAGCTGTACCTTATAGGTATTCTGACCATAATCGGTCAGATCTCCTTTGATCTCAGCATTTAACTCATTTAATTCTTCTTCCACCTCATTATCTATCTCACCACCAAATAACACCTGACGGGGAATATGCTCTTCCAGCTCGGCATCTTCCAGGGGCATCTGACCTCCATCTGTTATTTCCTCTTCAACGGCGTCATCAGCTTGATTGCTCCCCATCATATCACAACCAGAAAAGATGAGCACTGCTGCCAGAAGCATTGCCACCAGAGTTAAAGATCTATATTTTCTCATTAAATTATTTACCTCCTCTCTACAAAATATTTATTTAATCTACTTCAAATTCCATGCCAGAATTCTCGGGATGAGCTTGTTCAATAAAATCTACTCCATAGGATACAGCCATTGAATTGGGAGAAATTTCTTTTTCAACAAAGCCAAGGGTCAAATCCCAGTGATAGGGACCTTCACCTCTTTCCAGCTGATTACTATAAAAAGCATCACTGTAGTTTACGGATAATTCGAACTTGCCGTTCACTATTTCAACTTTGACTTCTTCATCTTCTATATTTAACATGGAATAATAGTCATACATCATTTGACCTTGTTCACTATCCCTGGCTTTATAAGCCAGCTCAAATTCCATATTTAATTCATCATAGGAAAATTCTTCTCTCTCAAAGCCAAGTGTGTTTGTGTCCCATACAAATTCAGGATCCACACCGGCTCCTTCTCCTTCGGGGCTTATCAGGCTTGCCTCCATAACAGGCAGGGGTTCTACATATGTTGATACACCTGTAATGCCCTCGCCATTTTCATTTACAGCTTTTACCTTATAATAGGTCCTCTGACCGGCTTCCAGGGCTGAGTCTACATCCATATAACCAGGTGTAGAAACAGTATCTAAATGGTGATATTCGCTCCCATCAAAACTTCTATACAAATTATAGGTTTCAGCATCATTAACATCACCCCAGAATAAATCAACAAACAAGCTTGTATCTTCAGGAACAGTCTGAATTTCTGCACTTGATTCCAGGCTACTAAATTCCTCCATGATTTGTTCTTCCCCATAATTTTCCACTAACCAGTTGAAAGAGGCATTAATGGTTACAGCCTCTGCCTCAACAAAGTCTGGTGCGTCAGGACGTTCTCCTTCGGCTGCCTCAGGCATTTCCACGTGGAAAAATTCATGTGTTATATTGTTGTTCCCATCTCTGATGAAGAAAACAAGAGGTTGAGGGCCACCACCATAATCAGGATTCAAGCCTAGATAACTGATCTCCACCTCTTTATCTCCGGGGGTGAAAGAACGATCCTCGACTTCTTTGTCATAATAACTATTGTTCTGTGTTACACCATACTGCCTTATATCCTCACTGGACTCAAGAAAAACAGGCGGATCTATATCGTCAATATAGTCCAGATCACTTATGCCCTCCACGGTGAGGTCGGGTACTTCGTCTTCGAAATGTTCCTCACTGGCCTCTTCCTGAATCACAAAGCTCAGCTCAGTAATCGGCTCTTCCTCACATAAGTAAAAGTTTTGCACCTTGGATGTCGCCAGATCATCTCTGGTCGCATAGATATCATAGCTTTCTCCGGTTTCTAGGTTAAAGGAAAAATTACCATCTTCATCTTCAGTCTCAGTACTTATATCTTCTCCTTCGACCCAGATGCTGATATCGGAAGCATCTCCTTCACCAAGTCTATTAATACCAACAGTACCTTCAACATTCACAACCTCATTTCCGTTGTTGTTATTATTATTGTCATCTACAGGCACATCGTTATTGTTGTTGTTAAAATCACATCCCGCTACCGTAAATGCGACCAGAGCTAATATAATCAGCAGCGAAAAGATTCTTTTCTTTTTCACTAATAATCCTCCTTTCTGATTTTGGAGTCCAAATTTAAACTAAAATATTCCGGTCGCTTCTCCCTCTTCAACCCTGAATTTTGAGCACAAAGTTAAGAATAAATTTCCCCCTTGTAAATCCCCCCTTTTTCAGGTCAAATGAAAATTAGTCCTTTATGATTAATTTAGTTTCAGCTGTGCTCAAATTTCTTCTTCTGCTAACCATCCAGCCAGTAAGAAAATATTCTCCGGAATCTAAATCTGCAATTTCGATTTCAACCTCCCAAACCTCTTTTTCTCCCGGTTCAAGACGCAGACGCTGCAGGACCTGAGCAAAAACCTTGCCCTCGGACCATCTCCAGTGAACTTCACCTTCTTCATCTTTTATTTCAAGATCATATTTCTGGCTTGTATTAAATGCTAAATTTTGATTTCTGCCGCTGTTGTTTACGAGAATTAATTCAGCCAAAAAGCTATCATCTTCAATTTCTCCTTCTACAGGATCCAAAAATACGTTGAAGCCAGATTTATCTAAATCCACATCTGGAGAGTGTATTTTGATTTCTGTCATATGTTCCTCGTCATATTCCTCAAACAACAATTCTAAAGCATCATATGATATCAACAGATCATCATTTATTTCCAGTGGCTCTGCAGCCATTTCTATTTTAATATCATTTACCCGGGCTTCTTTATCGCCTGGCTTTATAAGCATCTCCCGCCCTTCAAGTTCAAGATTAAATCTGCCATCTGCAAGTTTATAAATTTCAAGATCTGCTTTCTCTCTGAATTGCTCTAAAGGCACAAGTGTACTATCAGAAATCTCTTCTGTGTTTATTTCAAATCCATAATCAATTCCAATTTCATTACCCATACCCTGAGAGTTATACACAAACAATAGAAATATAACAACAAAAAATATTATAATTTGTTTCTTCATGTTAATTCCTCCCGAATAACAATAATGATGTGCTTTCATTCATTAATTGTTTTGTAATTCTAGTATTAACAACTCAAAAGATTTATAAAGATAAATTCATTTTTTATAAAGAATA
>CAZARY010000154.1:0-5200 GCA_964487675.1 uncultured Clostridia bacterium
CATTACCAAGTTTTCAATATAACGCACCAATCGGATAAATTTTTCCCTAAAATCTTCCAACAAAACAAAAGACTCCAATTCTTGCAAAAGATAATCTTTTTGCTTTCCCTCAATTAAACTGCGGTAAGCCTTTTCAGCCGCCATTTCAGCGTCATCAGCATATTTGACTTCTCCCGTGGGCTTTTCTTTAATGTACTGCTTCGTCTCTCTGTACAATTTCAAAACCTGGCTGTAAGATAATTCTCTGCCCAGAGCTTTCGTAGCTATTTGAGGAATATGGTGGGCTTCATCAAAAATCACAGCATCATAGGCAGGGAAAACTGATAGATTACCTTGAGAGCTAACCCTTAGATTTAAATCACTAAAAAACAAGTGGTGATTGGTTATAAGCAATTCCGCTTCTTCTGCTTTTCGCCTTAATTTCACAACAAAACAATCCTCAAAAAAACTGCACTTCATGCCTAAACAAGTATCACTCCCGGAAGCCACCCTTTCCCATAGATGATAAGGTACTTGTATCTCTATCTTATCCCCGGTCGCCGTTTTATTTGCCCAATCAATGAGTTCTTTTTCTTGCTGATTAAAATCCAGGCTATCCTGCCCATACTGATGATTAAATTTTTCCAAACAAAGGTAATTTTTGCGTCCTTTGATGACTTCCACATCAATTTCCCGGTTCAAACCTTTTTCCAATAACGGCAAATCTTTGAAGAGCAGTTGTTCTTGTAAAGCAATTGTTGCAGTAGAAATCACAATTTTGTTTTCCCCGTGTTGAAATCCAACCGCAGGAAGTAAATAGGCGAGTGATTTGCCAATGCCAGTCCCAGCTTCCACTACCAGGTGCTTCTTTTGATTAAAACTCTCAAGTACCGCTTCACTCATTTTCACCTGTTCTTCTCTTAGCTCAAAGTTTGGGATCACTTTTTGCATGTTTTTCCATATTTCACCTAAAGTTTGAACCGACAATCAAATCACCCCTGTCTTTTTGTTAATGCCTATTCACCTCTTATTTACAGCGCGTCAAATATTCGTCCATATCACTTCCAAAATCTCTTCTTTCCCTTCTCCGGTCACAGCAGAAAAGGAAATCAATGCTTCTTTATCTGTCAATCCCAGGTCTCTACGCATCTCTTTTTTCCTTTTATGTCTGTCTTTATTTTTTACTTTATCAAATTTAGTGGCTACTATGAGTACAGGTCTTTTATAAGCTTGAAGCATATTAAGCACTTCTATATCGGTGTGTTTCGGTCCATAACGAGCATCTATAATCAACAGCGATAATTTTAACATCCTGCTGCTTGATAGATAAGTAGTCACCAACTGCTCCCAGTCTCTTTGCATATTTTTTGATACCTGGGCATATCCATATCCAGGCAAGTCTACAAAATGAATTGACCGATTAATCAAAAAATAATTAATTGTTCTAGTTTTACCCGGTTTCTTGCTGATATAAGCAAGCCTTTTTCTACCTGTCAATGTGTTAATTAAAGACGACTTTCCCACATTTGATCGACCAATAAATGAGATTTCCGGGTAAGCACCGTCCAGTAATTGGGACGGCAAGTATGCGCTGTCTATATATTTTGCTTCTGTGATGATCATGCGGGACCTTCACCTCCATTTTGCTAACATCCTAACGGGATAAAAATTTGTTTTTCGCAGTCCGGCCTATCGCTTAAACGATCAAACATCTATTTTAATCTTTAGAATAAATCGAAAGCTATGATTCATTTTATCATATATATAGGCGACCTGATCCCTTAATCTACTAATGGGCATTTCAAATAAAATAACTGTGATTGGCTTATTCAATAAACCGATCACAGTTATTTTTAGGAACTGCTGTTTTGACTTTTCCTTAACTCTGAACCTGCGCCTTTGCTTCTAATTAAAACAGTCATCCTTTACTTTTCAAATTTGCTTTTCTCAGGCACCTGACAAAGCTATTATAATTACTTGATGATCTTATCTTGCTGTCAAAATGATTGCTGCAAACTATTTAGATACTTAGTATTTTTTGTCGACTTTGTATTCACCTCTATCTTTATACAGCTCACGTCGATATCCTTCTAGTTCAGCAAAAGGAGCATCGTAAGTGGTATCGATGAGCTTCCATTTATCAAGCTCTTGAATATAAACTTCGTTCCAAGCATGGTACTCATTTAAATCATCTTTATAGCCCTTAACTAGCTTGGTGGGAACATCTAAATGCCGCATCATAGCTGCAAATAATGCAGAATAATCATAACATATGCCTTTTTTCTCTTGGTGGGTTTGTTCTATATCGGGGACATAAGTATGGTCTATGTGTTCTATCTTGTCATGGTCGTATTCAATATGATTGATAATATAATCATACACAGCTTTTATTTTTTCTTCTTCAGAGTCCAAGCCCTTCACCAAATCCTCAGCTAATTGTGCTGCGCTGCCTTTCTCATCCCATAAGACAGGCCAGCTTGAATGTAAATACGGGGCTCCATTTCCATTAACGCTCACATCTATCTTTTCTCGCTCAACTACTGAATAATTATTGCCGCTCGAATGTTCCAATAGAACCAGGGTATACTGTCCATCACCTAGCTGCAGAGGAATATTAAACCGATCCTCACAAATGCTGTAAAAATACCTTTCCCCTTCTTTTTCTACCATTATTCTATGGCCGCTGCTCGTAGATTGATTTGCTTGAACCTTCATGAATCCCTCACCAGATTCGTATTTAAAAGAAAGCTCCAATGCTTCTGAATTCATAGCTACCGTTTCACTGTCTGCTTCTTGCGCGGTTGTTTCCTTTTCCCTTCGTTCATCATAACCATCTTCGATTAATGAACCAGCAGGAGCCCGGGTATTGTCGTCAGTTGATTTCTGATGAATTGAAACTTTTTTTTCTTCTGCATCCCATTTAACATTTGCACCAAAAGCTTCGCCTGTGAACCTTAGAGGTACGTAAATTCTACCAGAATAGATCATTGAAGGCGCTTGGAGCTTCTCTTCTTCTCCATTGACCCTGGCAGTGCTGCTCCCCACAGGCAGTTCAACTAAAATATCCCCCAAACTCCCTCTGGCGGTTTGTTTTTCCTGAATCCATTCCACCTCAGCGCCTAAGGACTCAAACACTTGTCTTACAGGCAATAAGACTCGTCCTGCCTGCACCCTAGGGGGATTTTCTAATTTGAGCCGCTCTTCATTTACGAAAATAGTCATATCATTTTCGCTGGCTGCTGCGTTTGCTTGATCGAAATAAGACACGAGCATCGTGAATACAAAGAAAAAAACAATCGACAGGCTCATGACTAAAAATTTATGTAAGTGGCTGCCTCGACGCTTAAAAATGTTAAAACCTCCTTTCGGCAGCTGGCTGCCCTTACGGGCCCTTTAGCTTTGCGTCCCCGAGTTTCCACGGGTTTGCCTTTATCGACGGCAGGTTTTGTCAACACACATCCTCATTCATTAATCCACCTTTTTTGCACAAGAAAAAACTACCCTTCGGCAGCTGGCTGCCCTTACGGGCCCTTTAGCTTTGCGTCCCCGTGTTTCCACGGGTTTGCCTTTATCGTTGATAGTCACTAATCTTGTCTTACATTATGGTTAACTAGTTTTAATGTATCATTTTTGTGCCAAAAGTCAAGGTCTCATTTCCCATAAATGGGATAAATAACCTTCATTTTCTAACACTCTATTAAAAATATCTACAAGTGCTGGATCAAATTGCTTGCCGGAAGACCGATTAATTTCTTGCAGCGCTTCCAAATGCGATACTGATTGCTTATAGGGGCGACCTGTCACCATTACATCAAACGCATCCACTATAGCTCCTATTCGCGCTAATTGAGGGATATTTTCACGTTTAAGCCGCCTGGGATAACCAGTCCCATCGTAATTTTCATGGTGAGCATAGATATCTTCAGCCACATTGGAAAACTCTAAAGAAAGCGCCATTCTATATCCGTATTCCGGGTGTTTTTCAATTATTTCCCATTCCTCTTCAGTCAATTCACCCGGTTTGGCCCTGATTTCTCCAGGTACTTTGGTCATCCCTATATCGTGCAGGGAAATAAAATGAATCAGTCGATCCATATCATGTTCCGATAATCCTATCTTTTCACCAATTTTAACTGCCAAGTTCATCATTCGCCAACTGTGTTCTTCTGTTTCATCGCCATCTAACTCCAGTTTCTTAAGTATAGCTAGCATAAAGTTATGTCGGGTATTACTACTCTCATTAATTTTATGCTCGTACATATTTTTCTCAGCTTCATTTAAGACTTCCATAAAACTGATCCCACGAGTATAGTTGGTAGCCATTCCAATGGCAACCGATACAGGTAACCCTTCTATGGTTAGATGATCTAATTCTCTAACGATTCGATTATAAATCTCACCGGCATCAGCTTTAGAAGTGCGAGGTAAAAAAATAACAAATTCATCGCCTCCCCACCTGGCAATAAAATCTTCTTTCCGGCAAGATCTCTGCAGTGCTTTTGCCGTTAGTAAAAGCATCTTATCCCCAGTAGCATGACCATAAATATCATTAATAAGTTTTAATGTATTTACATCGAGCATGATCATACTTACTGGCAGTTGCCTTCTTGTTTCCAATCGCTGCATTTCTTGTTCCAAATAAGCTCTATTATATAAACCTGTTAAGCTATCGTGAAACGTTAAGTAAGTTAATCGATCTTCCATTTTTTTAACTTCTGTAATATCTTGGATAGCTAAAAGATAAAATCCTTCAGGTGCCTTTCTTGTCTTTTTGGGTGAATAGCTTATAGAAATAGAAAGCGTGAACGTATTTCTCTTATCCGTTAATATATCAGCTTCCCAAAGTTCCACCTTCCCTTCCTGCCAATTCTTAAGCTGGAAATCCGTATCTACATGCACTTCTTTTTGTCGCACCAAAAAATCTGACAAATATTTTCCCGCCAGCCCGCCTGTTTCAACTTCAAACAACTGCTCCGCAGCCCTATTTGCATATATGAATTCTCGTTCACCATTCATGATTGCTAGACCTTCATGGAATTGGTCCACAATATATCGATGCCAGGAAAATTCCTCTCTCTCTTCATCATTATTGGTATCTTCCATGATATCGCCTCCCTTTTCAACAATCGCATAATCGATCAATGAAAGCTTTTGTCTATTATACTAGGAGGGTCTTACATTTGTTTTACAAAAAACTTACCTATAAAAAACATGGGTGTAA
>CAZARY010000155.1:0-5046 GCA_964487675.1 uncultured Clostridia bacterium
AAATAATTTTGCTTATCTGTAAATACATTATATCACACTAAAGGGAAAAGTAAATTTATGGTCAATTTGAGGCATAAGATATATTCCTGATACTTCTCGGGAAAATAATTTGTAAAAACCAGTCCTGCTAAGATCAGCAGATAGAGAAGAGGAGAAAATTGCATCATCTCCCCTGACTTAAGGTAGATCACAGCCAATCCCATTACGGTAAAGATACCAGTCCAGACCAGAGTGATAATATTGTTTATCCTCTTAAATAATTCTGTCCCGGCCACTTCAGGATAATTATACCGCGAATAATCCATCGGCAAAGCCCGCCCGAAAAGAACGGAAACAAACCAGATTACAGCGATTGCAAAGTAATTGAATTGAGCACCAACTTCCTGCAGCATGGAATAGTTATAGCCGCTGATTAAGGTCAAAACGGAAAAATAAATCAGATTGGCCCGCTCGAAATAGGTTATTTCCAGCTCCTTTTTCCCCTTGAGGACCACCAGCCCCAGACTGAAAAGAAGAGGCAGGAAAACTCCCAGCCCCCGGCTCATCTCCACAAATACCCAGGAGGCAATCCAGGGAATAAAGGAGAAGGTCATAGCTCTTCTGCTTGCCAGAATTGAACCAGATCCATCCTCTCTTTCCTCATGTTCTTCGGATTTCTCTTCCTCGCCTGCACTTTGTGCGAACAATTCATCCAGCCGCTTTACCAGATCCAATTTACCTTCCACATTGTACATACCATTGTAGCTGGGAGCTATTTTATTTATCATTTTAGCGGAGGTAAATCTATTATAATATCGAATAATAATATTAGCATGCTTTAAATATTATTTACAGACCTGAAAGGGAAAGACAGGTGAGTAAAAGTCAATTTTGCGCTCACTCACTCTAAAGAACAAGCAACATTTATTGATTCGGGCGACATTACACCTTAATTTGCGTTGGCAGGGAGGAGAAAGCTTGGATAATTGGAAAGTATTAATTTTAACTTTAACACTTGTGACAGCGCTGGGGTTGCTATCGGCCTGCACAACAGATGCTCCTATAAGCGAGCAGATGCAAGAAGAAGCCGCCTATTATCGGGGTGAGATAAGTGATGCTGCAGAGCTTCAGTATGTCCTGGATGAGGGCATAGAGGACATAACCCTGCAGGATAATATCGAGGCAGACGAGATAAAGGCCAGTAATAAATTTGATATAGCCGGTGGAGGATATGAAATAGATGCCACATTCGTAGTTGATATAGATGATGATGATGCTGAATTTGAAAATGTAAGAAATATAGATGAAGTTGTTGTAGAAAGTGTTGGGACCGACAGCTTAACAGTAGAAGATACCGTTGTAAATGAACTGACAAATAACCAAGAAGATGCCAGGATCAATATCGGCGAAGGTAGCAGTGTTAGAAGAATGAATGTTAATCAAAATGTATCTACTTCAAGAGCCAGCAGAGTACAATTAGCAGTAAGGGGTGAAGATGTCCAAATATATGACGATGATAATGAAGAACCACAGAACACCGCTGATAAAGATGATTTAGATCATGCTTTCTTCCTGGTGGAAAATGTAGCCGTTGAAGATCATGTGGATGATTTAGAACCAGAAGATGAGATTGAAGTAACTGCTGATGTAGTAAATATCGGTGATGAAGATGGTGAGCAGAATATAAAACTCTACGTGTATGAAGACGAAGACCAGCCCGGTGATGAAGATGATTATTATGAGCTTGAACTTGATGCAGATGAAGAAGATGCTGTAACGCTCACCTATGAAGTTAAATCAGAAGATGTAGATGAAGAAGATTATGTATTTAAGGTAGAAAGCGATAATACTGAAGATTATGTTAAAGAAGAAGTAACAATCATAATAAAAGACGAACGAGTAGCAACCTTAAATGTAAAAGAGTTTGCTGACCAGCTTCCAGATGGTGAGACAGAAGATGCTGATCTGCAAAGCGTTGAAGTAGCTGTAGAAAATACATCAGATGTAAAGACAGACAATCTCACAGTGGATATAAAGGTTACTGATAGCGATGGCGCAGAGGTAGCTTCTGACAGTGAAGATCCTGATGACATTCAGGACGAAGAAACAACAGTAACTTTCTTTGAAGATGACGATGCAGAAGAACTAGTGGCTGACGATTACGATGCAGAAGTAAAATCTGAGGCAGATAATGCTGGCGAGGTTGCTCAAGATCATAAATTTACGGTGGTTGATGATGAGACTGAAGAAGCAGAGGTCAATGTTGAATTTGAGCTAGAACACAGCTTTCCTGCAGCGGAGGTGGATGATTATTACGACTTAGAGTCAGTTTCATCTGGGGCGGCCACTAGAAATGATATTAGAGAAGTTGAAACACAGATGAGACCAGCAGATGCTGAAGAGCCAAATGAGATCATTATTGGCATGCATGATATGGTATCTCTGCAGGAGACAGGCAGTATATTACAGGAAAAAGACTATAAAGTGCTGGATAGAAATGAAGTATTAAATGCACTGCTGGTAAAGCCACCATCTGATTTCTCCCTGGAAGAAGCCATGCAAGATGTAAGGACATTATCTTCGATTAAATATGTTGAGCCTAATGAGTATTTTTATGCCATTTCCTCAGTAAACCACCCCAATGATGAGCATTACCCCCTTCAGTGGCATTATCCGCAGATACGCCTGCCCCAGGCCTGGGAGATGACTGAAGGATCAGATGATGTCAGCATAGCAGTGCTGGATACAGGTGTTGACACCTCTCACCCTGATTTGGGTGATAATGTGGATGAAGACTCGGGTTATAACTTCATCGATGATAATGATGACTTTACTGATTATAATGGCCACGGTACTCATGTGGCTGGCACAATAGGAGCAGACACCGATAACATTGAAGGTGTAGCAGGTGTAATGTGGGAGAGCAGAATTATTCCCGTTAAAGTTCTGGGAGATGGGGGCGGCGGTGATTTATGGACTATAGCGGATGGTATGCTGTATGCTGCTGGATTGGATGGATATGATGGGGAATATGATGAAGACCCTCTGGATGATCCTGCTGATATTATTAATCTTTCCCTGGGAGGACCAATTGGAACATCTCATATGAAAGAAACAGTGGAGAGGATAGATCAGGAGGACATAATTATGATAGCTGCAGCGGGTAATCAGGAGGAAGATGAGGATAGAAATAGATTAATGTACCCAGCTGCTTATGATGAGGTTATATCAGTAGGAGCTGTTAATCTCAACCATCCTAAGGAACCTGAGCTTACTGATTATTCCTATTACCATTCAGACCTGGATATACTTGCTCCAGGAGGGGCAGGAGAAGACAGCAATAACAGTGGTAATCCAGATGGAGTTTATAGCACTCACGTAGAGGAAGATTATGATTGGCTGGCTGGGACCTCCATGGCAGCACCGCATGTGAGTGGTGTAGCTGGTTTGATGCTTTCTGAAGAAATCCCGCCAGAGGAAGTAAGGGAGATACTCAAAAACACTGCCATGGATCTCTCCACTGTTGATTATGATGCTGGACTTGTCAACTCATACTGGGCGGTTAATGATGTCGATAGCATAAATGCAGATTTGTATCGAGTTGTTGATGGCGATTTGGAGCGAGTTAAAAGAAATGTATTACCTCTGGATAAAAATGAAACTGAGTTTGAGGTGCGGGAGCCGGGGGAGTATAAGGTAAAGATTTGGATTGATGTACAGAACACGGGTAGTAAAGCTCCGGGAGATTATGTTGGCATTAAGGGGCCTTTCGAGATAGATCTAGCTCAAGAGTATGATATTGACTTAAATATAGAAGAACATGCTGATTAATCTTACTATGATTAAGATTTGATAATGGAATGGAAGTTGAATGATTATATCTGTGAAATTCCCAGATGGATTTTTAAACAGAAAATTATAACAGCAGTCTGAAATAGGGTGAAAGTGGGGTTGATTGTTAGATGCATGAAAAAATAGTTCATGTTTTTGCGCGAAGAAAACCGGTGGTTATTTGTTTTATTTTGGTGGTGTCTTTTATGCTTTTACTGCCAGGATCAGATGGTGCAGTGGAGGCAGAAACTGAAGTTCTGTCATCTGAACTCAGTGCGGAAATGGCAGTCGAAGATATTGAGAGTGCGGAAAAAATAAAAGAGCATATGAGCGGAAAAGCGGATCTAATAATATATGGATATTATCCCCTGAAAAAGAATGGGGATGGGGGGAGGGAGGTTTCCAACCTTCTGTTTTTGCAGGAGAATGAGGGCAATATGGAGATATACAGTCTGCCCCTGGAGAATTTTCTTTCCATGGAGCTGGCCCGAGAACTGGGGCAGAGTGTGAATTCAGGGCGGCCGGCCGACAGACTGGAGGCCAGTCTGCTGTACTTTTTGGACATCATAGATATATACGGAGAAATAACGGTGCTCACACCTGAAACCGTTCATTATCTTGACAGCGGTGAAGCGGAGGATTTTATACTGCAGGACCAGGGTGAGGGGTTATCGAGGCTGGAGCGCCAGGAACTGGTTATCTGGTCCATGCTCGATGAGGTGGGGGATAGTGACCTGCCTGACTTCACCGGGCTTGCAGGCAGACTGCTGTATGCTCAGGCCCAAATGGACACCACACTAAATTTATCCGAAGGTGTAATGCTCCTGCTGAGATTTATGACCGGAATACCCGAGGACGTCAACTTTTATCATCCGGCCAGCTATGAGGGAGACAGCTGGCCGTCGACAATATAAGCTCAATATTTTTTGCATCATCGCAGCGTCATGTGTGTAATCGACAAATCATTTAAAAAGTTGTAAAAAAGAGGTATAATTAATATTGGGATGGAATTTATGTATCGAAATTAATGATTTAGCACAATAGATAAGGAGCCTTTGCGCACCTGGATAAATTCGGAGAATGAACCGAGAAATGTTACACGGCCGGTATATTTCCGGACGGGTAAAAGATAAAAAGTGCCAGAAATGTGGTGGGAATTTGAAAATGGAGGGTGCTGAGCAACAAGAATAAAGCATATAAGTTCTGGGCCCTGTGTTTGATTTGGCCCGCCCGTCG
>CAZARY010000156.1:0-5046 GCA_964487675.1 uncultured Clostridia bacterium
ATTAGACCTTTTAAGCGGAATTGGAGGTTATAATATGGAAAAATTTAAAAGCCGCATAGCTAGTTTGCTAGCAGAGAAAGTCAACTTATCTAAAGCGGAAATTTATCACGACATTGAAATTCCTCCAGACCCTGGTTTAGGTGATTTTGCCTTCCCCTGTTTTAAATTGGCCAAGGAACTTCGTCAAAATCCAGCAGCCATAGCTGGTGACTTGGTAGAGCAAATTGGCGAGGATCAATTTTTTTCCCACATACAAGCCCAGGGACCTTACATTAATTTTACATGCAACCTCCAAACCCTTAATGAAATAACTTTAGGCGAGGTACTGGATAAAAAAGACAAATATGGTGAAAAAGAAGAGGGGCGAGGGAAAACTGTAATTATTGACTTTTCTTCCCCTAATATTGCAAAGCCCTTTGGATTTGGCCATTTGCGCTCCACAGTAATTGGAAATACTTTGGCAAATATTTACGAAGCTTTAGGTTACCAGGTGGTAAGAATCAATCATCTTGGGGACTGGGGGACTCAATTTGGAAACTTAATTGCTGCTTATTTGAGATGGGGCGAACCGGAGAAAGTTGATCAGGACCCCATCGATTATTTATACGAGCTATATGTTAAATTTCATGAAAAAGCCGAAGTCCAGCCGGAATTGAAAGAAGAGGGGAGACAATGGTTTAAGCGTTTAGAAGAGGGCGATGAAACAGCCACAAACTTATGGAAATGGTTTAAAGAATTAAGTCTGAGGGAGTTTGAGCGCGTATATGATAAGTTGGGGGTGAAATTTGATAGTTACCGGGGAGAAGCTTTTTACAATGATCGGTTGGAAATGACAGTGGAAAAGATCAAAAGCGCTGGCATAGCTTCTTACAGCGAAGGAGCCCTGGTGGTGGATCTATCAGAGTTTGACTTGCCCTTGTGCTTGATTAAAAAGAAAGACGGTGCCACTCTATATATTACCCGGGACATTAGTGCAGCAATATTTCGCCAGGAAAACTATCAATTTCATAAAGCACTATATGTTGTGGGGGCAGACCAAGAACTTCACTTTCAACAGATGTTTAGTGTTTTGGATAAAATGGGTTACTCCTGGGCTGAAAAGATGGAACATGTGGCTTTTGGGCTGGTGAGATTCCAGCATGGAAAGATGTCTACAAGAAAAGGGAATCTGGTTTTTTTAGAAGATGTGCTAGATAAAGCAGAGGAATTGGCCTACGATATTATCGAAGAAAAAAATCCCACATTAGAAAACAAATCAGAAGTTGCTGAGATGGTTGGAGTTGGAGCAATTATTTTTGGTGATTTAAGCAATGATAGGGTAAAAGATATTAATTTTGACTGGGAGAAAATTTTGGACTTTAATGGAGAAACAGCGCCTTATTTGCAATATACTCACGCGAGAATATGCAGTATTTTACGTAAGTCAAATCAAAAGCCGGTTTTTAAACCTGAATTAATGGGGCATTTAACATCTTCGTATGAAAGGAATGTGGTGCTGAAATTAGCCGGCTTTAGCGACAGCATCAGTAGGGCAAAACAGCAAAACAAACCCCATATTTTGGCACGATATTTATTGGAACTGGCAAGAGATTTTAACAAATTTTATAATCAATGCCCCATATTATCAGAAGAGAAAAATTTACAAACGGCTAGATTACTATTAATTGAAAGCGTCCGCCAGGTGTTGAAGAATGGTTTGGGTATGATGGGGATTAGTGCTCCTCATGCTATGTAAATTATAACTGTTAATTCGTCTATGGAGGGATATATATGTATACCTTTGATCAACCTGGAAAAAACAATACAAGTGCGACCCTAGAATTTGCCACAAAACGCGGTGAGGAATTAGGCATATCAAATTTTGTCGTAGCTTCAAATACTGGAGAAACCGCTGCCCTACTGGCAGAAATGATTTTAGAGCAAAAAACCAACCTGGTTTGTGTGAAGCATCATATAGGTTTTAAAGAGCCTGGGTTGGACGAGATGCCCGAAGAGATGGAAAGAAAACTTTTTGATCAGGGTGTAAAAATTCACGCCGCCACGCATCTTTTTGCAAATATGGAAAGAGCGGTTACTCAGCAGTTTGGGGGGTTATACCCTGGTGGCATCGTCTCTGCTGCTCTAAGATGCTTTGGACAAGGGGTTAAAGTATGTTTTGAGATTTCAACTATGGCTTTAGACGCTGGTTTGGTACCTTATGGGACAGATATTATTGCAATTGGCGGCACAGGTCGAGGCGCCGATGCGGCTGTGGTGATTCAGCCCGAACATGGCAATAATTTCTTTAACACCCGGCTTAAAGAAATTATTTGTAAACCCAGGTAATATTAGTTCCAGGAATGGCAGGAATGGTGGCCTATGGCAAAAATAATTTCAGGGATGGATATTAAAAACCATATAAAAGAAAATATAAGAGGATCCCGGTTGATATTAACTTTAAAAGGCATTCCACTGGGTATTTCTTTAGTGCTCCCAGGTTTGAGCTTTGGAACCACAGCCCTTATATTGTGGTTGTATGACCGGATACTGGCAAACATAAAAAATCTGGATCTTAAGTTCTTCTTTTGGCTTGGGATAGGCGTTTTAGCGGGATTACTAAGCTCTACTCATCTGGTTTCGTATTTATTGAATCATTATCAGGAAACCACGTTTGCTTTTTTGTTTGGGCTTATTTTATTTTCAACCCGGGTAACTTACCGGGAAATTCTGCTCCATAAGAATAAAATTAGTTGGAATTTTGTTGTTTATTTTATCCCAGGATTGGTCATTGCTTTATATTTTGGCTATAATACTGGCCTGAATGGTGAACTTATCATTATTAACCCGACTTTTTCTTTAATCATAAGTGGCATGGTGAGCAGTATGGCTATGCTGCTTCCCGGATTGAGCGGGGCCACTGTGTTGGTCATGTTAGGTTCATATGAAATTGTTATTGATGCTGTGAATGCTCTAAATATACCATTAATAACTTTATTTGCTGTAGGTATTCTTGCTGGGCTCCTTATTTTTAGTTGGGTATTAAATTATTTGCTGTATAATTATCGTTCCAAAATGATGACCTTTTTAACTGGTTTGATACTGGGTTCGGCATTGAATGTGCTGCCGTCAGAATTTGGTCTGTCTCAATTCATAGCCTTTTCTGCTGGGGCTGCTTTGGTGTATTCTTTGACCAATTTTGAGCAAGAGGGGTTGTAAAACGGCTTGTTAATTAAGTGGTATGCAGAAATTAGTAATTATTCATAGATTTTACTATTCTTATTGAACAAAAGCAGGAATTAACCAAATTTTGATAGAATATGTAAAATGATTAATCATTTAAATGATTAATCGCGAGATCCTCAAATTTTAAAGCGAGGTGAGAGCAATGTGGAAATGCCAAAACTGTATGTTGGTTCTTGATGTTGAGGAACCTCCAGAGAATTGCCCCCGCTGTGGTGCACCAAAAGAAAAATTCAAAGACTTGGCTGGAGATGCTCAAAATCTGGTTGAAAAATCTCGCGAAACCAACTCCTTACAGATGGAATTGATCGAAACCATGGAGCAGGTAGAAAGCTTGGCTGAACAGGGAATTGAAATCAATTTAGACCCTAAATGCTATGAAATATTTACTAAAGCCAAAGAAGAATCTCAAAAGTTAAAGCAATTTGCCAAGGCAGAGATTGAAGCTCATATCGGTAAAGGGAAATGGGGATAGTTGGGGCTACAGAATAAAAAAAAGGCGGGCTTGTGCCCGCTTTTTTTTATTCGTTATTGTTTCTTAAAATTTAGTCACCGCTGAGATTGGTTGTGATATTTTTAGTGTAAGCATTAAAAAGGGGCTGTGTAAGAACTTTTCTTAATGTTTTAGTAAAAGAGTTTGATTATCATAAATAGAGTAGATATTTTCAATTAAATCATATCATGGAGTGGATTAATATGGATATTGGCATTGCGGAAGTTGACTTAAAACTGGATGGGGTTAGGTCTTTGAAAGAAAAAAGAAAAATTATTAAAAGTATTATAACAAGGATAAATCAAAAATTTAACTTATCTGTAGCAGAAATTGAATATCAAGATAAATGGCAGCGTTCCTTATTAGGATTAGCAGTGGTGGGAAATGATAAGTCTTATTTAAACCAAATTTTGGATAAAGCGGTGGATTTAATTGAAGAAGAAGGAGACGTTTATATTATTGAATATAAGATCTATTTTTGTTGAATTTTTAAAGGATATTAGCAATGATTGTGATTATTTTAACTGCTTTACAATATGATTAACCATGTTAAAATAGGGGCTGAGGGTATTAAGGGGTGATAGGAGGAATTTTCATGCAGTTGGACGCTGTTTCTATGCCTATAGCTTTTGCTGCTGGTCTAATTTTCTTTTTTAGCCCGTGCGTATGGCCGCTATATCCTGCTTATATATCTTATATGGTAGGCGCTTCGGTAAACGATATTAAAACAAATTTAGCTAAGAGCAGGGTGTTCAAAAATGCCTTGGGTTTTGTTATTGGTTTTACCATAGTTTTTGTGTTATTGGGAGCGACTGCGACTACAGTGGGCGGATTTCTCGCCACTTACCAGGATTTATTTCAAATCATAGCCGGAATTTTAATTATATTATTTGGGATTCAATTAGGCGGATTTTTTAAGCTCCCTTTTTTGAATCAAGAGATGCGCATTGACTTTATTCCAGAAAAGCCGGGGTTTTTTTCATCAGCGATATTTGGAACAACGTTTGCTTTTGCCTGGACACCGTGTGCTACTGCTGTTTTAGGGGTTATTTTGATATATGCCAGCCAAACCGCAACGGTATATCAAGGGATGTCTTTGCTTGCGGTATTTTCTCTGGGTTTTTCTATTCCCTTCTTATTGCTGGCGATATTTATGAAGCAGCTGCATCCTAGACTTTCCAAGGTGATGAAACATTTGCCTTTGTTAAACACAGTTGGCGGCTTTGTATTAGTAGTGATTGGCTTGCTGGTTGCTTTTGATAAATTTACTGACATAAGTTTATGGCTGTTTAACCTGATGAACTAAAATTATAGTACTTAGTGAAAGTGGCTAT
>CAZARY010000157.1:0-965 GCA_964487675.1 uncultured Clostridia bacterium
ATGGCTCTAATAAAGCTTTCCTTTAATTCAGGGTCTATCATATTTCTTGGATATTTTTTCAGATGCTTTCGCCAATTATCTTTATACGCATCACACTGTAATAAATTCACTGGACCTTTAATACTGCCAAAATCCCAGGCCTCTCTGAGAATCCAGTAAAGCAACGCTCTCTCTTGATACACCCCTGTACTAGACCGCAGATTAAAAGATGTCCCCGGAGTAAAAGAGATAAAGTTCAGTTTATTCTCATTTAGTTCCTTCAATTTGGACGGCAGCAGCGTAATTCTTGATGCCAAAGAAAACCCATTATCTGTCACTTTTAAACGCCTGATATTCTGCCTTGCAATATCCGTGTTAGAACAAATATAGATCACGTCAAGGCGTTTCACTTTATCCCACAAATGGTTAATTGCCCTTGCAATAACACCCTTAGCAACCAGGGTCTTACCAAGTCCCACTTCATCGGCAATAAGGAACCTGTTGGTTGTGTTTAGATCCTCATAAAGTCTTTTAAATACGTAATCAACAGAGTTTTTTTGAAAATCCTTTAGGCCTCTATTAACATTTGTGAGGTCAGGCTTTTGTTTATTGCCCATCTTTTATCATCCTCTTTCGAGCTTCAATGATTGGCTCCCAGATGTTTTCGAAACCTTTTGGGAGAATTTTTTCTTCTCCTTCTTTTTCTTGACTGGAAAGGTCATTGACCAATTTTTCAATTCGGTCAATTTTTTCAGGAGACCTAGAAAGTGCTCGCAGCATTTCTTCAACTAAGGGGATATCTTGTAAAGCTCGTTCACGATTACCACGATTAACGCCGCCTAGTTTTTCAAGGGTTTCCCGTAAATCAGGATCGATCTCCTGTCCCTCTGACAACAATAAAAGCAAATATCTAATAAAACTACTGCTATCAGATATAATGCTCTGGAGAATTTTTTCTGATCTGTTTTCCGGCACGCCAGTAATAG
>CAZARY010000157.1:975-5000 GCA_964487675.1 uncultured Clostridia bacterium
CTCAAGTCCTTCTTTCTTCGTGCCAATCTGAACTGCCAAGAAACTTGTAATAGCTTCTGTGGAAATACCAGAAAAAACTATATTGCCTCCTCCCATGATGGGAGAAAGCTCCTGGGCCTGACTTTCATTGATTGACAAAGGCCAAATCTTTGCCGAAAAATTTTCAACCTTATCAATGGTTAACCCTGTCTCTGAGTAAACAGCCATTTCAAGCTCATTTTCGCTGTAACCGGCCCGAACAATCATATAAAGCCCTGATCGGGTAATTCTATTTTTAATATAGTTTAACTTCTCTTCCAATTCTTGCTCCAAGGAGTGATCGTCTTTCTCTTTTCCAGGATCATAGTGTTGGAGCATGTTCAGTAATTTGTCTTCACCACCTTCGAGTACCTGATCAATCCCTACATTTTCTTTGGCTCCCGTTAGCTTTGTCAAAAATTCAATGTTACCATCAAAGGCAGCATTCGTTGCATTAGCAGAACCAACCCACAGATCCGCGAAATTTTTCCTCTCTGTTAAATACATTTTAGCATGGATTTCTCCTGCCTCTATCTCAGGATTATCTAAAATTTGCCCATGTACTTCTGATTCTTCTCCAGATGAATCAGTTTCAATGGCTTCTTCTATGTCTTCTTCCCGATCAATCAATGGCACCTCTAAAATGTATTTTTGGTCAAACCGCTCGAAGGTTTTTGCTTCATTCAGGTTGTCTAAACTATCAATCCTAGAAATTAAAATATTGGGTAAATGTCCATTAAATTTGGTGATTTCCTGCAACAGCCCATCAGATAAAAAGGGGGATATGACCAGGATCCTATCAAAATCCCCCTTGATGGGCAATCCATGGTAGCCAGGCACTCCTAGAGGATGAAAAGACATTGATCTATTGAACCCTTCTGGAGCTTCAAAATCAACATTCATGATTTCGGAACTCATCAGCTCAACATCGTCGATAACTCGAGGATGACAGTCATTTACTGATAAATCAGGCAGGGTTTTGATAAAATCTCTTAAAGGTTCATTGGCCTTATGCTCCTGATCCGTCACGTGACCCTCTAGCGTTAATATAATATCCATGGAGTTATCAAAGGTAAGATTCTTAGACAAACACAGAAACTTATAAAATGGAGCTGCGTCTTCCGCCAAAAACCTCAACAGCCAAACTTTGGGATGAAAAGCCCTGTTTTCTTTATTTGGCTGTACCTCAATCACATTTTCCTCCAGATAAGAGTATAAAAGGTTTTGTGTTTTAGGAATGGTGATCTGCCCCTGCTGGCAAAAAACAGAAAACTTATCGGCACTTCTCCTGAGTGCTTCTAATACCCCCACCGGATCTTTTAAGGTATCCTCATTGTCCTTTTTATCAAATAGCACAAAGGAAAGGGGAAGTATTAACAGATTTAATAGGTCTAAAGAATAGGTTGTGCCAATCCCCCTGTCAAACTGATATCCAGCAGGAGGTTTTAAAGCTTCCAGGTAAAGTTTGCGATTACTGGGGTTAAGCACTTACTCTCTCCCCTCTCTTTTAAGGCCTTCCAAAATATCATTTACAATCTGATTCACTATTCCCCACCGAAAGTCAAGCCTTCTAGTTCCTGATGCACCAGACCACAGCTCAAGGGCTCTAGGGTTTGTCAATCGGGCTCGCTTACTCTTTTTAATTCGCAGTTCTCTATTTCTAATCAAACTCTCTGCGCTGTCATTTTCTAATAAACTAAAAGGCTCCTCACTATTGACAGAAAGTTGTATCCATCTTTCAACAAATTTTTGGGTTAAAGGATATATTTTCCCAGGCTGAGATTTGACTAAAACCCAAAAATCAGAAACATCCCAGTGATACAGTTTGTCCGAATTATTTTTAATGTTGCCACTCCAGTCCCGGAATGCCTCCCGATACTTTTCCATGAGTTCAGGATTAGGGACTTTTTTTGCCAGTAGATAATTATAAAGAAGAAACGCGCCATGGATCACCAGGGAAAAGTTTTCGGCATGTGCAACCGCTCTTTTTATAGATTCAGGAAAATTAGATGCGTCCGGATGTTCCCATATAGCATTACATTTTATGGGATCGGTGTTAGCAATTAGAAAAGCGAGAGCAGTGTCCTTACAATTTTTCAGGATCCGTTCCTTGAGATAATCTGCCTCTTCAAAGTTTAAATTCATTGTGGCAGAATAGGGGAATTCCTTCGGGGGGTCCGGTAAACCAGGATCCCAATTTTCTCGTAAAGGGCCTTCAATATATTCTCCATCATCTCCGACTACTCGAGCACGTCTTTTCCGGTAAAAATAGTCTAGATATGTATGGTAATCTTGCTGTGACCCAGCATATAAACGGATCCCCCAGCGTCCAAGGCCAGCCCAGTAGATATTACTTGGTAATCTCTGCAAAGAACTGCCGGCATCTTGCCCAATCACGCCGGCATTATCTTCTGATGCTAATAAGGGTTTAATCAGTCTAATCTCATACTGCCTGGCTTTTTCGCCTATTTTAGCAGATGGAACTTCCTTTTGTTCTAATTCCTTGTACATCCATGGGATGAACAACATATACTTGGCCCTGGTTTGGATCGTACTTGTTCCAGGGAACAGTGTATCTGATAAAGCATCTCTGATAACGCCTATTCCGAGCTCGTCCCTCGTGTCCTGTTCCTGAAACAACCTAATCACATTCAACATTTTATCTCTGTCCCGCTCTTCAAAATCAACCCAACCTATCGCTGAGCCCATAAATTCACCTTCCATTCCATTCCAAAAATATGTAAATTAAAGTATATCTCATAACCAAATAAGGGAACCTCATTAACCATTCATTAAATTAATTTCACCAAAGGCATCTTTAGCCCTTCAGCCACTAAAATGCAATGATCGCTTTCTTTCACCTTTTAAGTGCAAAATCAATAACTTTATTTCTATATATGGTACATAAACTAATCTCGCCTTTTCCTTTGATTTCCAATTTAATTGAAAATCCCCTTGTTCCAGTACCATGAAATTTTAAAAAGCATGTTGTATATGCAAAATAAAATAAAGATAAATAAAATGATGTTAATTCCCAATTATCTGGATTTTGAATGAGCTGCGTTAGAAAATCTTTCGCCCCATCTAAAGTAATTTCTTCAGTTTTATACTTTTTGATTTCATTTACATCAGTGGAATTTGCATATTTTTTGATTGTACTTATAATACCACTGCGCTCTTCTTTATTTAGTTTAGATATGTGAATTCTCCAAATCTGCCTATTGTTTTCATAAACTTCTTCACCAAAGGGTAAGTCTTCTTTGATATCCGTTTTTACGTCAGTAAAATAATCATCGAGGCCCCGCTCTCCTACATCTATTTTATTATTTTCTTTATCTAACTGGTTTTTTTGTAATATCCATTGTTTATTTAACGTTACTATTAACTGCTGTTCCTCTGTTAAGTCATTATAATATTTTTCTAAAAATTGATGCATTTGTGGCCAAGAAAGATGTTGAAAGCATTCCTTCATGAGTTCTTTGCCTTTTTCGGCTTCTGTTAATGTTTTGGGCGGCACCACACCTTTGAAATCATCTTTGGCAGTAAACTGTGTGAGGTACAAGAAAAATATTTCATCATATTCAAGGTCTTCAGATACCGCATCGTAATAAGTTACAATCTGTTCATCTCTAGCACTTAAATAATCATGTACTTTTGTTTCTAACAGTAGTGCATATTTTTTATCTGCTTTTGTAAATTCAACAAATATATCTATGGAACCCTTCTTTGGAAATAAAAGCTCCCTTTCAATAAGTATTTTGTCCGGATGTATATTAAATTGATCGTATATTAGTTGAGATATAATATGTTTGTGGTTTTCAAATATATCATACAGCATATAGCTAGAAGATATTTCAGAGTGAAATATAGGCGTTAATGCGATACCATTATATTTTGTCATTTTCAGCCCTTCTTTCTTAGTTTATATCAATTCAACTTCCTGCTGTTTCTTTAATTTTGTTAATAGTCTCGGATACGATCTCATAAGACAGTTTTATATATTTAAC
>CAZARY010000158.1:0-4963 GCA_964487675.1 uncultured Clostridia bacterium
GCCACTTTACTCTCTTGATGTAAATATTCTACCACAGCACGAGCTATGGAAATACCATCAAAAGTACTCGTGCCTCGCCCTACTTCATCCAAAATAACAAAACTTTTGGGCGTAGCATTATTTAATATATTAGCTACTTCATTCATTTCTACCATAAAAGTAGATTGCCCACCTACCAGGTCATCGGCAGCCCCCACCCTGGTAAATATTCTGTCCACTATACCTATTTTTGCATGCCGTGCTGGAACAAAGGCACCCATTTGTGCCATCAAAATGATCAGGGCCACCTGCCTCATATATGTAGATTTACCAGCCATATTGGGACCAGTAATAAGGGCAATTTGTTCAGTACTATTATCTAGGTAAGCGTCATTCGGAACGAAAGGGTCATCTTGGCTCACTCTTTCAACCACAGGGTGTCTCCCTTTATGAATGGTCACGCGATTTGCATCATCTATTTCCGGTCTTACATAATCATACTCAACCGCTGATTTTGATAAAGAAAGATAACAATCAAGTTGTGCTAAAAGCTTGGCCGTTTCTTGAATTTCGTTAATTTTGTCTATAACCCGCCTCCGAATATCTTGAAATAATTGATATTCTAATTCAGCAATTTCTTCTTCTGCATTTAGAACTTTATCTTCGTATTCTTTCAATTCCGGGGTGATATATCGCTCTGCATTGACTAGAGTCTGCTTTCGCACGTAGTCGTTGGGAACCATATCGATGTTTTTTCTGGTAACCTCAATATAGTATCCAAAAACTTTATTATATCTCACCTTCAAGGATTTGATGCCCGTGCGCTCTCTTTCCTTAACTTCCAATCTAGATATCCATTCTTTCCCACCTCTTGCTAATTGCCTCACTTCATCTAATTTTTCATCAAATCCATCATTGATAATGCCACCTTCCCGGATCACATGTGGTGGTTCCTCAACGATGGCCTGATTAACCAGTTCCACTATACTCTTCAAATCTGGCAAGGCTTCTGCTAAATCACACAAATTATTCAGGTTTGCAGCATTTATGGAAGACTTTATATTTGGAACAACAGCCAAAGATTTGGATAGAGCCACTAAGTCTTTTGGCGTAGCCCGGTCGTAGATAAGCCTGCTCATTACCCTTTCCAAGTCATAAACTTCTTCTAAATATTGAGTTAACTCTTCTCTTAGCAGGTATTCTTGAACTAATCCTTCAATATGCTCTTGTCTTTGCTTGATTTTTTCTACCTCTATCAAAGGTTGTTGTACCCAACGCTTTAACAATCTACCTCCCATAGCTGTACTGGTTTTATCTAACACCCATAATAATGACCCTTGTTTTTGCCGGGACCGGATAGTTTCACATAATTCTAAATTTTGCCTAGTGTTCGCATCCATGATCAAGTAATTTTCTGTTGCATAAGGTTTAATTGTCTGGATATGGGTCAGATCAGTCTTTTGAGTGTCTTTCAAATATTGAAGGAGGTATCCGCCAGCGACTACAGAAGCATACGAGTCCTGCAAGCCAAATCCTTCTAAGGATTCCACTTCTAATTGATCCGTTAATATTTCCCGTGTCCGGTTATAAGATGGTTGTTCAACAGTTGATACAAGCACCCCATAACTTTCAATTTTTCTGGCCATTCTATATATGCGTTCACGATTTTCATCTACGACAATTTCCTGGGGAGAAATTCGCGCTAATTCATCAAACAGCTTATCCGTTTGATGGGCTTTAAATTCTGTGACCAAAAAATCGCCAGTAGAGACATCTACTACCGCTAATCCAAAACGGTCCTGTCCTTCTGCCAGAGAAACCAAAAAATTATTTTCTTTTTCATCCAAAAAGTTGGTATCTAAAACAGTCCCAGGCGTGATTAGTTGGACCACTTCTCTTTTTACAATTCCTTTAGCTTTTTGTGGATCTTCGACCTGTTCACATACAGCAATTTTGTAGCCTTTTTCTAATAACTTTCGAATGTAAGTTTCACAAGCGTGAAAAGGAATACCGGCTAGAGGAATGGGGTCAGGGTCATTTTTGTCCACACTCCTTTTGGTCAATACTATATCCAGCTCTTTAGCAGCTATTTCTGCATCATCATAAAACATTTCATAAAAATCCCCCACACGAAAAAACAAAATGGCATCGGGGTATTCCTCTTTTATTTCTAGATACTGCTGGATCATAGGGGTAACTTTTTGGGCATTTTTAGCCACCAGCACTCCCTCCGTTTCAATTCATTTGCCTCGCGGGTTTCGGAAATAATTCACCATAAATCGTCCAAGCTTTGGCATGAGTGATATAGACATCAACAAATTGTCCAATTAAGTCTTTGGAACCTGAAAAATGCACCAATTTATCCGTTCTTGTTCTACCAGACAAAATGTCTTTATTGGATTTGCTTACGCCTTCTACTAAAATTGTTTGATACGTTCCCTCCAGCGCTTTATTCTTTTTCTTAGATATGTGCTGCTGGAGATCAATCAATCGCTGCAAACGACGTTTTTTAGTTTTTTCATCTACCTGTTCGTCCATTCCCGCTGCCGGGGTTCCACTTCGTTTAGAAAATGCAAAGGTAAACGCACTATCAAATTCAATCATATTAACCAAATCAAGGGTTTCTTCAAAGTCATCCTCTGTTTCTCCTGGATACCCCACTATTATATCAGTGGTTATACTCACACTGGGCACATAATTCTTTATCTGATTCACAATTTTCATATAGTGCTCCCGGGTATAACCTCTTCCCATTTTTTTTAAAATCTTATCACTGCCAGATTGGATAGGTAGATGAACATGTTCGCATATTTTATTCGAATTTGCCATTAATTGCGCCAGTTTAGGGTCAAAATCTCTTGGATGACTCGTCATGAAACGAATTCGTTCTATTCCTGATATTTTTTCAACTTCTTCCAAAAGGGCAACAAAACCATTATTCATACCTAAATCTTTTCCATAAGCGTTCACATTTTGCCCTAATAAAGTAATCTCTTTATAGCCTTGCAGTGCCAATTGTTCTACCTCTTTTCTTATTTGATCTATTTTCCTGCTCCGTTTTCTTCCTCTTACATAAGGTACAATGCAATATTTACAATAATTATCACATCCATAGCTGATAACTACCCACGCTTTGACGGCGTCACCTCTTTTGTGAGGAAGATTTTCAAACACTTTTGTATCGTCAAATTCTAGAGCTTTCACACGCTGTTGTTGGGTGATCGCTCTATCAAGTAACGCAGGAAATTGGGGCATATTATGCGTGCCAAATATGAGATCCACATGGGGAAAATCCCGATAAATTTTATTGGCCACATGCTCTTGCTGCACCATGCAGCCACCCACAGCTATGATCATATTTGGCTTCTGTTCTTTATAAGATTTTAAAGCGCCTATTTTACTCAATATCTTTTGTTCGGCTTTTTCTCTTACAGCACAAGTATTTATGATTAATAGATCACAATCATCTTCGGAATCAGCCTTTTGAAATCCTATTTGTTCCAGCATACCTGCCAATACTTCGGAATCATGTTCGTTCATCTGGCAGCCGTAAGTGGCGGTATAATATCGTTTGTCCTGGGCAAATTCATAGAGCTTCATTGCATACACCTCCTACTGCATGATTATAGCATTCCAGTCCTAAAACTAAAAGGAACTCGAACAATCTTTTACAAAAGGATCTCAAAATATAACCCCCTGTATAAAGGTTCTCACTTTACAGGGGGTTTCATCGATGCTTCTTCAATATATAAATTTGTAATATTAAAACCAAGTACTAATTATTGGGCTTGAACTGCAGTAACAGCCACTGTATCAACAATTTCTTGAACACTACAGCCTCTGGAAAGATCATTTACCGGCATATCTAGCCCCTGGGTTACAGGTCCAATAGGCCTAGCGCCAGCCATCCTTTGAACCAATTTATAGCCAATATTGGCAGATTGCAGATCAGGGAATACAAGTGTATTGGCATTTCCAGCTATACTGCTATCTGGCGCTTTCTTTTCCCCAACATTGGGAACTATGGCTGCATCCAGCTGCAGCTCTCCATCTATTTTAAGTTCTGGTTTTATTTCTTGGGCTTTTTGAGTTGCTTCTACAACTTTATCTACTAATTCATGTTGCGCACTGCCCTTGGTTGAAAAAGATAGCATAGCTACTTTCGGATCAAAGTCTAATAAGCTCTTTGCTGTTTCCGCCGTAGAAACAGCTATCTCAGCCAACTCTTGCGCCTCTGGATTTGGATTTAATGCGCAGTCAGCAAATACAAACACGCCCTCTTCTCCAAACTCACAATCCGGCACGATCATGACAAAACAACTAGACACTACATTGACTCCTGGGGCTGTTTTTATGATTTGTAAAGCAGGCCTAAAAGTATCTCCTGTGGTATTTACTGCCCCCGCTACATAACCATCTGCATCGCCGGTCTTAACCATCATAGCAGCAAAGTAAAGGGGATCCTCAACCATTTTTTCAGCATCAGTTTTTTCGATTCCCTTGTGTTTTCTCAGCTCATAACATTTTTCAATATATGATTCTTTGTCTTCACATTTTTCCGGCTTTATCACCTGTATTCCTGAAATGTCTGCGCCTTCACGTTGAGCTACTTGCTCTATTTCTTTTGGATCACCAATAAAGACGATTTCAGCAAATCCCTCTTCTGTAATTTGTTGGGCAGCTTTCACCATCCGTGGATCCGTAGATTCAGGCAAAACAATGGTTTTTTTGTTTTGCCTGGCTTTTTCTTTAATGCCAGCCACAATATCTGCCATATTTATGCCTCCTTATGTTTTATAAATTTAGTTACCCCAACTACCTCAACCTGTTACATGTTTCACTCAATAAAGATTTTACAGCAAATATAGACTGCTTTCAAATCTTTTTACCATATCTAAGTGTTTCAAATAAAAGACTTGAGAACACTATAACATAGCCAGGAGTAGCCCAGCGGCAATTGCCGAACCGATCACCCCTGCCACAT
>CAZARY010000159.1:0-4903 GCA_964487675.1 uncultured Clostridia bacterium
TTGAGGTGATAGCATGCTGCCTAGATTGAAAAGTTTGTTCATAAACCGTTATTTTACAATGTTTTCCCAAGTAGTAAAAGCCAATGCCACACCCAGAAAAATAGCCATAGCTTTGGCAGTGGGGATTTTTTGGAATTTTCTCCCCATAGTGGGTGTTGGCGCCATCCTATCATTTCTTGTTGCTAAGATACTACGTGGCAGTGCGCTGCTTGCTGTGACCACCCATTTAGGCACAGCCATATTAATTCCTGGGTTTTACACTTTGAACTATTTAACGGGTAGATGGATACTGGGCGGTGCTGAAGTGGACTTTTTAAAACCGGTATTAACTTTATTAAATAGCATGGGGCAAACGCTAGAACAGTGGTTGAATCCAGCTGTGGTTCAGACAGCTGTGTCCATCACATATAATTTCCTGGTGGGTTCTTTCCTAAATGCGGTGTTGGCGTTTATTGTGGTTTACATTGTTTCTCGTGTTATCGTTACCCAGGTCCAAAAATCAAAAAAACCTGCGATTCAAGGGTATCTTGATGTATCCGGTTAGCAAAAGACAAAAATTGACAAATGAAGGACTGCTAAATGAAACAATGTTATATAAATAAGGTGGTTGATAAAAAGCTGGCTGTCATATATAGATAAAACAAGAAATAAAGCAATAAAAAGAGAAAGAAACACCGGTTATTTTTATCTATAAATTTTGTTATATTAATCTATTTGACATAAAATTGCAAACTCCTGCCTAGCAGGGGTTTTTTTGTGTTATGGATTGACTTTTTATCTTATTGTCAATTATAGTTAGGATAAACCACGGATATCAATGCTAGGGGGAGGGAAGCTTATGGCGTCAAAACGAGCGTGTTTTATTTGTCAATGGTGTGGGACCCATTACCCTGTGGATGGCTGTGATTATCTATGCCATTGTGGCGGTATTTTTAAATACAAAGGCCCTGACATAAGTGAAGCATCACTGCTTTCTTTAGGAGAAGTCCAAACCCCTGTGGTGAAATCCAAAATTGGTAATCACGAGCTTTATTTAAAGCTTGATTATTATTTTCCTACGGGTTCTTTCAAAGACCGGGGTTCTAGGTTGTTGATAAGCACCCTAAGTGCCTTAGGCATAAGTAAAGTGGTGGAAGACTCATCCGGGAATGCAGGGGCTTCCATTGCAGCCTATGCTGCTGCGGCAGGGATGGATTGTGATATCTACGTACCGGAAACGGCCCCAACAGAAAAAATGAAGCAAATTCAGCTTTATGGCGCTAACATCCATAAAATTGCGGGTGGGCGGGAAAAAACCTCAGAAGCAGTTAAGGCAGCAGCAAAATCTTGTTATTATGCTTCCCATGTGTACAATCCTTTATTTATTGAAGGTACCAAGGGGATTGCTAATGAAATATATCATCAAGTGGGAGTCCCTGATAAAATAATTGTACCGGTTGGCAATGGGAGCCTGTTGTTAGGCCTCTATAGAGGATTTAAAGCATTGGGCCGTTTGCCCATGCTGTATGCAGTACAGGCCCAAAACTGCTCGCCGCTTTATGAAGCGTTTTATAACCTACCGGCTGAAGAGAAGAAAGCAACAGCGGCTGGAGGGATCGCTATACAGAAGCCAGCGCAGATCCATCAAATATTGCATGCCATATCAGATAGTAACGGAGCAATAATTGTTGTGAATGAGGAGGAAATAGGAAGCGCCAAGAAAGAATTGGCAGAAAATGGGATTTTCGTTGAGTCGACAGCTGCTGTAGGCTTGGCAGGGGCAAAAAAAGCATTAAACTTACACAGAGAGGGCTGGGTCCTTATTAGAGATAATGAACACAGGGATCGCCTTATGGCGCATAGGGAGGCCTTGCCTTGCAAAAAAGAACCTCTGGTCATATTAACGGGAACGGGGTTGAAAGAGCCGTTGTAAGTATTGCTTTTTTTATTGTGATTGGGTTAGATCTGGAGCCACGGGAAGGGGTGTGGCCTTTCTAAAGCAATTTTTTCTTTGCCAGGTCAACCCGGGTACCGGTTCATATTTTAAAAAGACTTAAAATGGGATTAAGAATGTGGGGGATCGGAAATGACTATGGTTCTGATTATTTTGGTAATCAATATTATCTTTGTTTCTCTATTGACCCTTCGTATGTTGTTTACGTTTAAAGGCCAGCGTTATATGGCGGTCCTGGTAAGTGCCGCCGAAGCCTTTGTATACATAATCGGGTTAGGATTAGTGCTAGAAAATCTAGATCAAATCCAAAACCTTTTTGCTTATGCGGGCGGCTTTGCTTTGGGCATTTTGACGGGGTCGAAAATAGAGGAAAAGCTTGCCTTGGGTTATACTACTGTGAAAGTTATAAGTAAATACGCTGACCGGTCTTTTGCAGATATGCTCCGCCAGCAAGGCTTTGGCGTAACTTCCTGGATCGGTTATGGAAGGTTGGGAAAGCGACTGGTAATGGAAATTTTGACGTCTCGAAAAGATCAGAAAGACCTTTATAATCACATCATTGCTTATGACCCGGATGCTTTTATCATATCTTATGAACCGCAGCATTTTCGCGGTGGCTTTTGGGTCTCTAACCTGAAGAAACAAGCGCAGCGGCAAGGCGAACATTTGGAGTACCCCATGGAAGAAAACCTGCCTGGGGTGGAAGAAGAAGAAATTGAACACCTTCAAGAAAATCATGAGAGCGAATAAGCCAATATGTTGAGGGGTTCATGAAATAGGGGCGGCAAACGTAACAAAGGACAGAAAGGCAAACTGAGCAAATGTTTATAAATATAAGCTTCATAAATAATTGAGCATTGGTGGGTGAAGGCTATGGTCTGGAAAAAAGGGAAGGGTTGGGGAGAGGACGATAACCATAAATGGGCCCGGGCCTACAAAGATGAAAAAGAAGATGAAGAGAGTGGGGATGAACCGGAAATCATCACAAGCGAATGGGAAGAATATGATTATATAGAACCTCACTCTCTTTCTCCCGAATTTTGGGAAGAAAATGAAGAGGAGTGGGACAGCGATTCCCTTGAAGAAAAAAAGCAGGGCTTGGGAAGAGTCGCCGCCATATTAGCCCTGGTGTTTTTTGGGTTTACGGTTATCGCAGGCTTGTTCAATGCTTTGGCAGGATTTCCTCTGGGTGCGTACCTAGAATCTCGGGCATTGGAGGATGACCCCAGAGTAGAAGAAATGCGAGCGGGTGTGGTATCGGTTTCCGTGTGGGAAGATACTGAGACCAAGCCATTCTCACGCCAAAGAAGTGGGACCGGATTTAATGTGGCCCCCTCAGGCCTGATATTGACGAACCAACACGTTGTGGAAGGAAGCAGGGTGATTACTGTGAGTTTCAGGCATCAGGAAGAAACGAAAAATTTCCGCGTATCGGACCGACAGTCCTCTCCTTATCCCGGCGTGGATCTGGCCCTTCTTTCCTTGGAAAATGAGCATGATCTCCCGTATGTTCCGGTAGCGGAAACTCCATCAGAAGCTGTAGTCAAAGGTGAAAAAGTATTGATTATTGGCAATCCACGGGGTATAGGCGGGCTGGCAGTTGAAGGCGAGGTTTTACAAAAACATGAGCTGTCTGCTGCGCCCCATGTGATCATGGAAATCGATGCCTCTATCCATCCTGGTCACAGCGGCAGCCCGGTTATAACAGAAGCTGGAGAAGTGGTCGGGATCATTTACGCCAGTCGCGAAACAGCCGAAGGAAAAAGGATTGGGCTGGCTTTTTCCCTGGAAAATTACCAACAGATTGAGAGATACCATGAATAGTAAGAGATAAAAGACAAAAGAAGCGGGTGAGTACAGTAGGGCTTAAAGTTATTTTGTACAAACCCCCTTTGCCATTTTATATCTGGCTTTAATCTGTGATATTTGCGTTAATGCCCAACTTCCTCAAATCGGATTCAAAATTAGGGTACGAGATGGATACACACGCCGCATCTTTTATGATTGTACGTCCCTGGGCAGAGGCTGCAGCCACACTTAAGGCCATGGCTATCCTGTGGTCCCCATAAGAGTGCACGGTTGCTCCGTGCAGCCTATTTGGCCCTGTCACCCTAAAGCCATCTTTTAATTCTTCTATTTTCCCACCCATTTTCTTTAATTCATTGACAATGGCTTTAATTCGATCGCTTTCTTTGTACCTGAGCTCTTCAGCACCGCTGACGGTGGAGGTGCCATTTGCCTTGGTCGCCAAGACAGCCACCAGAGGAAGTTCGTCTATAGCGCCGGGTACCAGCTCCCTTCCTAAATGAACAGCGGTTAAAGAGTCGGTATAATTGGCGGTAATATCCCCCCTGGGTTCTCCACAATAAACTTGTTCGTTGCTAACGGCAATATTACCCCCGAAGGTTTTAATAATATCGAGAAAACCTGTCCGAGTTGGATTAATGCCGGTGTTGGTAATGGTTATCTCCTTGCCTGATACCATGACAGCCAGTGCCATCAAGAAGGCAGCAGAAGAAATATCGCCCGGTATGTCCATTTGGGTGATGCTGCTTTTTCTTAGCTGCTGCATCTGATTAGGAGCTAGATGAACCCGATTTGCTGGTTTTCCGCTGGAAAAGATATCAGCTCCAAGGTAAAACAACATCCGTTCTGTATGGTCCCTGGTTGGATGGGGCTCTGTCACGGTGACCCCAGAATTTGAAGTCAATCCAGCCAGCAAAATTGCTGATTTGACCTGGGCACTGGCAACCTGGGTGAAAATCTCAGGTATTTTTTCTTGAATAGAATCAGCTTCTTCCTTTTTTATTTTTATAGGGGAATCCGTTTTTCGGTCAAAGTATGCACCGGGGATGATCGCCGCTGGCAGCTGCCGGTTATTATTTCTTGATTTAATGGTGTAACCGATTTTTTCTAAAGGTTTGATAACCCTATCCATGGGGCGGCGCTTTAAAGATGCATCCCCGGTGA
>CAZARY010000160.1:0-4710 GCA_964487675.1 uncultured Clostridia bacterium
CAAGGCCAGGCTTTTTTCTGCTTGTTCTATCAAATTTTCCGCTTGCTCCAGTTGTGCTTCTCCAGGTTTTTCCCCCAAATGCATGGCCTCCCCGTCTATAGCTTTTAACTGGGCGCTTAATTCTTGGAGCGCATAATCCAATTCCGCATCATCCAAAACAGCCAAAAGTTCTCCTGCCTTCACCGTGTCACCTTCTGCCACCAATATCTTTTCTATTCTGGCAGACGCCAAAGGTTGGAGTGCAATATCTTCTCTGGAAACGACAACCGCATCTTCAGTAAATGATCGAGTCATAGTTTCAGGTGAAACCTGTTTTACTTCTACCTCCGGTGCTTGTAAAAAATAGAAAGCAAAAAAACCTGCTATGATTAGGCCCACAACCGTGCCCAGCGCAATCATCCATTTTCTTTTCATGCATTAAGCTCCTTTCCTAAATAAAGTTCTGTACGAGGGAACCGCTTTGTCCCTTTCTTTTTTCTTATTTCAAAATATTTTCACACTGACAGAGGACTTATACAGAAATAGGGTTATCAAGTTAAGAAATAATAAGGCTATACAATTTATTCCCTGGTTTTTAAAACTTCAATCAAACTCAAGTTTCTAACTTTACGAAAAGCAAACCTTTGGGCGATCCAGATAGCGCCAGCTGAAATCAAGGCCCCAGCTAACAGTGAATCCGTAGAAATTGCAGCGGGTATGACGTATAAATCTGTACTCATTTCCTGGGCCAAAAACCACTGGAATAATTGTGCCAGGGGAATACCTGCCAAAACTGCAAAAAAGCTGATGAACCATTGCTCAAAAGCAACCACAGAAAAAACTTCTCGAGAGGTCATGCCCAACACTCTCATCGAAGCCAACTCCCTGCTTCTCTCAGACAAAATAATAAAACTAGAGCTGTAGATAATCACAAACCCTATGATGACCCCCACAAAAACATAAATATACAATACACTGCCAAAGGTCTCCATCAACTCCCGGGCTTGTCTAATCCTATCTTCATGGGATTCAATTCCGGCAATTCTCTCACTATACCTGTATTCTCGTCGAAGCGTTTCAGCCAACCTTTCGCCATAAGGATGAACTGAGTTCCCCCGGTGGCCCGTGTTTATTTCTCCCTCTAACTGGCTTGTTAGCTGTTTGGTTCCTATGCCTTCTCCATATGCTTTTGCGTGCCAACGCCGGTCCACAGCCAGTAAAACAGCAGTGGCTAACTCCCCTTGCCCCAAGGTTTCATCCAGTGCCGAAAGGTTCATGTAGGCATTCATCCCCAAATACTGGGGAATGATATCTGTTACAGCAATATCTTTTTCCTCTTCACCTCTTAAATAAGGACTGTCTAATACCAGGGTATCCCCTATGGATACATCAAGTTTATTCGACAGGCGTTCTGATAACACAATCCCTTCTTCTGCTAATTTTATGCGCCTACCGTCCTCATCCAGAACGTTGTACAGCCGACTGGGCGCTTTTAAACCGATCAGCAGCACATCCTCTTCCCTCCACTTATGCGCCAAATTTACCGGGATCTCTGCCATGGGTTCTACCCTGGCTACGCCATCGCGCTGCCCCAATTCCCGTAATAGAGGCGTCCGGGAAAGCGGTGCCGCTAAGTTAATCCTGGCATCATAAACTTCTACTTCATCATGTTGATAAAAGACCAGTTTATCCACCATCTCATTAAGAGACCAGGTCAAAGCTACAATGGCACAGCTGAGTGTGATGCCCACAAAGAGAAAAAGGGTCCTGCCCGGATTGCGCACCATATTTCTTAACGCCATCTTCCCCTGAATGGTAAACATTTCCCATATAAATGCAATTTTTTCTATAAAAACCTTCCGTCCCGATATGGGCGCCGGAGGGCGCATGGCCTCCGCCGGCTTGAGAGACAAGGCAAATTTACACCCGTGGTAGCCGGACACAAGAAAAATCCCCAGAGCTAATAACACCCCGATTATAAAGTAACCAGCCGCAAATCCCGTAAAAACTTCTGGCACATTAAAAAATTCCATCAGCAGCATAGTTAAAGGAAACGCAAACAAAATCCCGAAAATGCCCCCCAGTATACCTCCTATGAGCCCTACCCACAAAGCGTACGAAAGGTAGTGAGACATCACCTGCCAGTTGGTATATCCCAAAGCTTTTAAAATCCCCACCTGAAAACGCTGCTGCTCTACCAGCCTTTTTAACATTATGTATAAAATAATGGCGGCTATGATCAAAAAGAGCAGTGGGACTGATCGTGAAACGGTTTCCAAAGCCGTCAGCTCTTCCTGTAAAACCATGTGACTGATCTGATCTGCTCTAGGATAAATGGATGTTAACCCGTAACCTTCTATTTCCCTTTCCAGCCTATCTTCGACCTGTTCATAGTCAGCGTCGGCTTCCAAGGTAAATACAATATCGTTAAACCCGCCTCGTAAATCAGGAAAATATCTTTCCATATCCGGTAGGGGCACGAAAGCTATCCCGTACTGCTCCGGATTAGGGATCATCTCTGCTTCAGTCCGTAAGGGATAGGTAAATTCTGGACTCATACCAACGCCCTGAAGCTGAAGTTCTCGCAGCTGCCCTCCTGCTATTACAGGTATTTCATCGCCAAGGCTCAACTGATTGGCTTCATAAAACTGGTTATCTATCCACACTTGATCCACATTAGCCGAAGGCCTTGTTCCCTCTAAAAGCCTGATGTCGTTTACCCGATCTCGTTCATTTAGATCTATGGAGACTAATTCCAAAAAAACGGCTTTGTCCGCATCTTCATCATACACTTGAACTTCTCGGACAATACGCCCGGTCACCTGTTCCACCCCTTCTACCCGGCGAAGTGCTTCTAGCCGGCCCTGGGGCATAAATTCCAGTTCAATAAATCCATCTGCAAAATTCTGTTCCCGGTAGAACATGTCCTGCGCAATACCCAGATTATCGCTAGCTATGGAAAAAGCAGTGAATACCAGAAGGCCTATCCAGATGACAATCAAACAGGCTAGATAGGATCCTTTGTTTTCCCGAATATCCCGATACATTTTCCTGGTCAACATTACCAACTCACCTGCTCAGGCGGTATCGGCGCATCATTGACCTCAATTTTGTCTACTTTTCCATCTTTCAAATAGATCACACGGTCCGCCATATGGCTGATGGCTGTGTTATGAGTAATGATGGCCACCGTTTTTTGATACTGGCAACAAAAATTACGCAGCAATTTCAATATCTGTTGGCCGGTGGGTAAGTCCAGCGCACCCGTCGGTTCGTCACAAAGAAGCATTTTGGGATTCTTAGCTAATGCCCTGGCTACGGATATCCGCTGCTGTTCTCCACCAGACAATTGGGATGGAAAGTGCTCTTGGCGGTGCAGCATCCCCACTTGCTCCAGGATTTCATCTATTTTAAATGGAGCTTTAGATATTTGAACCGAAAGATAAATATTTTCGTAAGCCGTCAAGTTTGGCATCAGGTTGAAGAATTGAAAAATAAACCCAACCTCACTCCGTCTAAAATAGGTCAGCTCTTTTGGCGAAGCATGATGCAGGGGTTGGTCACCATAGTAGATTTCTCCCTCACTAGCCCGATCCATACCCCCAATCACATTCAACAATGTGCTTTTTCCAGAGCCGCTTGGGCCAAGGACAACTACTAATTCGCCGTCATAAAGGTTTAAATCCACCCCATTCAGGGCATACACGTCAACCTCTCCCATCTGATACACCATCTTTAAATTTTTAGCTGTTATCAGCGGCTTTTGAAGTTCCGGGGCCACTTTTTGGTTCATCGCACATCACCTTCTTCGTCGCGGCATTCATATGGCACACCGGCTATTCCGTACATAATATATTCCGCCAGATCTTCCACCACCTGTTCATCATCAAAAGCGATCACTTCTTCAGGAAAGTTGATCTGATCTTTTTGCTGCCACTCTTTTAAATTTAAATAGATCCACAAAGACATAACCTGCCCCAATCCAAAAAGTAAAAAATTCTTCCTTTGCTTTTTTATGCCCAGATCTTCCAGGCTTTCAAACATTTGGGATATTTTCCCCTCTTGTTTCATGATGAAATTTATATAAATATCAAATAATTCTTTGGAGTAGGGAAGCTCATTAAACAAAATCCGAAACGTGTGATAATGATTTCCAAACATATTCAACCTGATTTCCAAACTTTTTTTGGTCAATTCCATTAAATCATCCGCCCGAGGAACTTCTTTGTCCATCACCTCCACCAGTTCATTTAAAACCGGTTCTACGCATTCCACCAGCAGTTCATGCTTGCTGTTAAAATGACGGTAAATCGCGCCTTCAGAAATGCCTGCCGCTTCTGCAATTTCAGCAATTGTAGCCCCTTGAAACCCTTTCCGGGCAAAATTTTCCCTTGCCGCGTTAATAATATCTAACCGGGTATCCCGTGTTCCTCTCATAGCTCTCCGCACCTCCAACCATCAATGATCAAGCTAGAATAAAAACCCCGTTTATAATAAGTGAGCATTTACTTACACCATAGTATAAAAATAAACAAAAGTAAAGCAAAAAAATGAGCCTTAAAAGGCTCACTGCTTGTGCTTGCTGCAAATAGACTTGCCACTCCAAATTTTCGACTGTACACAATTTTCCCTTAAAATAAATATTCCGTACATTCAAAATATGATTTAAACGTTTAAATTTTAGAAAACAAAAACAAATTTAAGCCAAAGCTGAACTACAATGACTAAATA
>CAZARY010000161.1:0-4651 GCA_964487675.1 uncultured Clostridia bacterium
GATGTATGTAGTATGCTGGTGCATCCTGAACAGTTAGGGGGCGGCTAGAAGCTCGTGACTTTAGTCGTGAGTAGTTCACGCCATAACTTCCGACCGGTGTTATAATAGCCGTTTTTCGCCTTTTACCGCCTTAAAGGAAATTCGTCATGAAGCCTTTTCTACGCTCGATCCTCATATTGCTTTGCTTTTTTACAAAAAAGTCATGTCTTTTTTCAAAAACGCTGAAGTGGAATTAAGCACTGGGGATAAAGGAACCATTATCTATTTTCACGAAAATGATATCGATCATCCGGTGGTTAAAGTGGGAAATAATATTTTGGATCTTTCCAAGGAAACAGACATGGAAGTGGCTGATGTGAAAATCTTTTAGGTATCATTCCTCTTCAACTTCTATCACAGTTCTTACAATAGCCCTGGCTTCCTCTTTATCCACTACATAGTACCAAAGGTCATTTTTCTCATTTTCACCCGGGAGGGTCGTGGTACGCATTTCACCCCAATCAATTTTATAAAAAGCACGGGCATAGCTTAAAAGATCGGATAAGGTGAAATTGGTATCTATATGCGTCAAGGCTTCTTTCAATAATTCATTTATTTTCATGACTGAATCAAATTTGAGCAATTCGTCTACAGTCGCCCTAATCACTTTTTGCTGGCGTTCTATCCGGCCCAGGTCCGCATCTGGGCCTCCTCGCCAGCGGACATACTGAAGGACTTTATCCCCAGTGGTCAATTCAGTGCCAGGATGAAGATCTATCACCGCCACTGCTTCACCGTTCATCTGGACTTCGTGATACATACGCTCTTCCACAGTAATATCTAGGCCGCCCAAAATATTCATAGCATTTTTAAAGCCAGTCATATTGACCGCCACGTAATAGTGTATGGGAATATCAAGAAATTCTTCTACTGTGTTTATCAAGTACTCCGTACCGCCATATACATAAGCATGGTTAATCTTTTCTCTTCCTCTATCTGGAAGCTTAACCCTGGTATCCCTGGGGATAGACACCAGACCCACATCGTCAGTATTGGGATTGTATCGCAGCAGCATAATGCTGTCAGTTCTATCCCCAGTGTCTGCCCGAAGACCGGTATCGGTACTTCCGATCCCCATGAGGAGCACATTCAAGATATCTTCTTCCTCTCCGGGGACTTCTATATTACTTTCTCTCTCACCCGGATTGCCAAAAGGATTTATCAAATTATTTTCTATATAAACATCAGCCGCCATATAGCCAGCTGCCGCAGATCCTAGCACTAAGACCATATAGAGTACCAGGGTAAGCAAACTTGTTTTGCTAAATAAACCAGGCATGGTAGACCCCCTAAAAAGTCTCCGGTTACGCATTGCTGCATCAATGCGCACAAACACCTACATTTTCACTAATTACTGTTCTGACTAATTACTGTTTTGCCTGTACTATAATTTCAAAATAAATCTTGCTCGGTGTCAAGGGTTAATAATACTTGACTCCCTTCAAACATCCAAATAATCTCGCTCGTGCTCATCTTATTTGACAATCTGATTTGTACAAGTTAAATCAGAATTATTGACGGATTTGATTATTGACGGATTTGATGTTTCCATGCTTTCGATCATGATCTTGCTAAACTGGCGGTATCCTGATCCCGAGGTTGGCTGGGTAAAACTATCGCATTGCGTTGAGTCGAACAGTTAATACAGGGTTTCCAAAATAGGTCTGCCGGGGATTCCATAAGCAAAGAAGCATTCGTTTAAGCATTGCAACATATATATAATAAGGTTTCTTTATTAGTTGTGGTGGGCAAGCTGATCATTTGAATGATCACTGCCCTTCAGCAGCCAAACGAAAAGCTTTCATATTGGCTTCTAAAGTTTTAGGGGGGACCTGTTCTTTGATAACCTGTTCCCATCGCTCAAGCGGGATATCCAGATGGGCGGACATAGCTCCGATCAAAGCAACATTTGCCGTCCTGATATTACCTGCCTGCCGGGCAATATCCAAAGCATCCACCATATAAACTTTATCACTGATGCCTTCCAGAATAGCCTGTACATCTTCCGGATACCCCGTATTCGTCGTCGTCACCGTCATGGGTACAATCTTTTGCTGGTTCGCTATAATGACCGTTCCATCATGGATATAATCAAGCCATCTGAGTGTTTCCATCCGCTCAAAAGAAAGTAAAATGTCAGCTTCACCTTGGGAAATAAGCGGCGAAAACACTTTTTCCCCAAACCGCACATTGCTGACCACGCTTCCGCCTCTCTGGGCCATTCCATGTACCTCAGATTTCTTAATATCATAACCTTCGTCCAGGGCGGCTTTACTGATCAGCTCGCTGGCAAGGAGCACACCCTGGCCGCCTACACCTGTAATCATTACATTGACCGTCGTGTTACCGGTGCTTATTTTACTCATTATCTTCACCTGCCTTTTTGATAGCCTCAAAATTGCATACCTGCAGGCAAATTTCACAGCCCACGCAAAAGTTCCTGTCGATCTGCACTACTTCGCCATCTTGATATATGGCAGGGCATCCCACCCGCAAACACATACCGCAATTTTTACAAGCTTCCGGATCAATATATAAGGGCGGTTTTCTACTCTCTCGATGTATAAGCACGCAGTGGTTTCTCGTGATGATGACCGATGGGGCTTCCCGGTTGATCTCCTCTGTCACCACTTTTTCCACGTGTTTCAAATCATAGGCGTCAATCACCCTGACATTATCTACGCCGCACGCTTTTGAAATCTGTTCTAGGTCCAGGCTTTTGGTGTTTTCACCCATCAGCGTTTTACCTGTGGCCGGATGGTCTTGGTGTCCTGTCATTCCCGTGGTCCTATTGTCCAGAACCATGATGGTTGACGTCCCTTTATTATAAGCGATATCAATCAATCCAGTAATCCCCGAGTGAACAAAGGTAGAATCCCCAATAACCCCGACAACTTTTTGATCCGATTCTTTTCCCAAGGCCAATTCCAACCCAAAAGTCATCCCCACACTTGCCCCCATACAAACACAGGTATCAATAGAAGACAAGGGAGGCACAACCCCCAGTGTATAACAGCCAATATCACCCATAACGGCCAGTTTCAATTTCTTGAGTACATAAAAGACTCCCCGATGCGGACAGCCCGGACATAATACCGGCGGACGCTGCGGCAAAGTTACGGCTGGATAAGAAACTTTGTCGGCTTTTTCTCCCGTCAGCTTTTCCCGCACGATGCCCTGGTCCAATTCGTACAAAGCTGGGATCTTTTCTTTGCCAATCACTGGTATTCCCATAGCTTTTATCTGCTCTTCAATAAAGGGATCCAATTCCTCCACTACATAAAGCTGCTCTACTTTCTGAGCAAAGGATTTTATCATGTCCCTGGGTATCGGATAAGAGAGCCCAAGTTTTAAAACCGAAGCCTCGGGCAGAGCCTCTTTCACATACTGGTATTCAACGCCTGAAGTGATCACACCCACCTTTTTGTCTCCCCACTCCACCCTGTTACGCGCCGTTTCTTCCGTCAATCGCTCTAATTTTTCAACCCTCTCCGCCACAACTTTGCGCCGCTTCTGCGCAAATGCAGGAATCATTACATATTTTTCCGGATCCTTTTCAAATTTGTATGGACCGCTCAATGCTTCGCGTTCTTCCAATTCAGTCACCGTTTTTGCATGAGAAATCCGCGTAGTCGTGCGCAATAAAACCGGAGTGTCATAGTCTTCGCTTATTTTGAACGCCAATTTTACAAAGTCTTTTGCTTCCTGACTGTCAGAAGGCTCCAGCAAAGGAGCTCTGGCAAGTCTGGCAAAATGCCGGTTGTCCTGCTCATTTTGAGAGCTGTGCATACCTGGATCATCCGCTGAAACTACGACCATGCCGCCTTTTACTCCGGTATAAGCCAGAGTTAAAAAAGGATCGGCTGCCACATTTAATCCAACGTGCTTCATCGCGGCCAGGGAGCGGGCCCCACCAAAACTGGCACCAATCGCGACTTCCATAGCTACTTTTTCATTTGGCGCCCACTCAGAATAAATTTCCTCTTTGTAATTCGCAATATTTTCTAAAATTTCCGTGCTGGGGGTCCCGGGATATGCGGCTGCTACAGTGGCACCTGCTTCATAAGCTCCCCGGGCTATGGCTTCGTTTCCCGAAAGTAAAACGGACATCGATAATCCTCCTTCAAAGTTTGTTTTATGTTTCACATAAGAATTCTTTAGCTCTTTCTTTAGCTTTTATTGTTTTGTCCCATTAACATAGATTGTTTGTTTGACCAATGCATTGTACCATAATTTGGGTACTATATGTTTAAATATATCATCTTTCCATAATCATTCCATGTGGTAAATTCTACATAAATAGAGATTCTCCTTGAATGTTTTTACATTTGCATACATCGTATTTACAGATTCCTGTCAATGATTTGCAATTAAATCTGACAATTTTACACTATCTGCCCATTTCCTGGATTCGGAAGCAGTGGTCCGGGCCCAGCGCTTTCCATTTATCTTCCATCTCCACATCTTGGGTATATTGACATACTCCTACAGCTAAAGCAGTGGGCGGTCTACTTGTTTTTATGTCAAAAATACTCCTTCCAACCGTGAGGCAGGTTGGAAACTCTCGCATCGCTTCAGTCCATCGAACGAAGTTTCAATCTTGTGATTACTG
>CAZARY010000162.1:0-4644 GCA_964487675.1 uncultured Clostridia bacterium
TGTAGATATGACTTGTGCTTCGTGAAAATTGAATTGTGAATGGGCCATTTACGAACTCTTTGGTGAAAGAGCGGCAATTGTTAAAGTTTTCATAAAAAAGTGTGGTGTTTATCTTTGGAAAACCCAAACGAGTTAAAGGATTTAAAAACGTATTTTTCTAAATTTAAAGAAATAAAAGCTGCTTATTTATTTGGTTCTTATGTTACGGGTAAGCGTAATAGAGTAAGCGACTTAGATATAGCTGTAATTTTAAATGAGGATAAAAATATCTATAAATTAAAGCTAAAAATTATATCAGGAATTATAGAACTCGGTTATGATAACATTGACCTTTCAATCCTTAATAACATGTCGATCGTAGGAAGGTATGAAGCGGTAAAATATAACCAGGTCCTGTATGCAGATAGTGATTTTGATGTTAATCGGTTTTTTTCGCTTGTAGTTCGTGAATATTTAGATTTTAAACCATACCTGGAAGTTCAACGAAAATATTTGAAAGAGAGGATCTTCAATGATAAATAGGGAAACATTGCAGAAAAGAATAGAAAAAGCCCAGGAATATATTGATTTTTTGGAAGAAATAAAAGCCAAATATAACTTGGAAGAATTTCAGAGTAATAAAATGATATTTGGAAGCACGGAAAGATTTCTGCATTTAACCATCGAATCCTTAATAGATATTGGAAATCACATAATAAGTGCAGATAATTTGGGTATTGTTAACGCTTATCGTGATATACCAATTATTTTATACGAAAATAATTATATTAATAAAGAACAGAAGAATATATTCATTCAGATAATTGGCACGAGAAACATTTTAGTACACGACTATTTAGATATAGAAAAAGAAACGATTTATAGAATATTGAAAGAAAACATTTCGGATCTAAAAGATATATTAAAAAAATATCTAGAATTTCTTTAAAAACGGAGAAACGCTTAAGAGGCAAAAAACAGCAACACTGGCGCAGGTGTGGGTAATAGAACTGTTTTCTTATAAAGATTGTTTAGCTAGCATTGTTTTGATTGGTGGGATAAATCGTGTATGAGGATATAGATGCAGAAAAGAGAAAATTGGAACAAAAAAGGTCGCTAGACAGAGAACAAGTTAAGCAGCTTAAATAGTATTTTGACGTAGAATTCACACCAGGCAGGTGCAGGTGTACAGGATGATCACCCGGGGCACGTTCGAGGAAAAGATCAACGATATGCTTGAGGAAAAGAAGGAATTATACGAACAAACAAAGGGTTGAAGGGATTGAAGATCGGATTATAGAATTATATAAAGCGAACTTAATATAAAAGCAGAACCTTTGATTAATTGAGATGCATAAGGTGGTCATACAACAATTATTTGCAATAAAAGGGTAGGTGGTAGCTTGGCTAAAGGTAAAAAGCAAAAGGTGGCGCAGGTCGATAATAAAGGAATAGATATAGGCCTCTATATCATGCTCGCTCTCATATGTATTTTTCTGATTTATCCGCCTTTTTTCCGCGGTCTTTTCTTTGAGATGGAGATGTTTACCACTCATTTGATCACTTTCTTTCTGTTTTTGGGATTTATGGTATTTTTGCTGTTAAGGGAACAAGTTCGCCTGGTGCTTTATCCTTTGGATTATGTACTGTTAGCTTTATGCCTTGTGTATGCTTTGAGTATAACTGTGGCCGTTGTACCCAGGGAAGCGGTAATGGAATTTTTACGGGTGTTCAATTACTACCTGGTTTATCTGATGGTTTCTCGCCTGCCTGTGCGGGAGAATATACGCTGGGTTATGTACGCGTTGATTATAACTACTGTTGGGGTGTCGGTAACTGGACTGGGTTCGGGTTTTGGTACTTTTGACTATCCAGGGGCTATGAGCGGAAACAGGATATTCACCAGCTTGCAGTATCCCAACACGGCGGCTGCGTTCCTGGTGGCCGGGTTTTTCCTGGCGCTTTCCCGGGTGTTGGAGGAAAAAAGGCCAGTGGTGAAGGGCATTTTTAGCGCGGCAGCCTACTTTGTCTTTGTCACCTTTATCTTTACCATGTCCCGGGGCGCGTGGCTCTATTTCCCGGTGGTGCTTCTGCTCTTTTGGACCCTTTACTTTCGCTGGTTCATCAGCGCCCTGGTTTATGCGGCGATACCCGGGGCCCTGTTTTTGGTGACGGCGATTCCCATATGGGAGGCAGTAGAGGAGAGTACGAGTGCCGGTTGGCTGTACGTGGGCATTGGTGTACTTGCTGCCTTTGTTCTGACCGTGGTCTTTGCGTACCTGGTTGGAGCTCTCAGACGCATTAATATCAAGCCGGTACGCTATGGTTTGATTGCTGTGATGGCGGTGCTCATCATCGGCGTTTCTGCTTTCGGGGCGGCGAATTATGAAGAAATGGTGGAGTACTTGCCCGAGCAGGTCCAGGCGCGGATCGAACGGGTAGATTTTGATGAAACCGGATTTACCACCCGTATTGAATTGATGGACACCGCCTGGGCTATGGTCCAGGATCGGCCGGTGCTGGGTGCCGGTGGCGGCGGCTGGGAACCCCTCTATCACCGGTACATGGAACGGGATTACTGGTCCACGGAGGTCCACAGCCACATTTTTCAAGTGGGCGTGGAAGCTGGCTTGTTGGGGATGATCGCTTTTACGGGTATATGGGTGGCCTTGGCGTATCAACTTTACCGGATCTGGCGTGCGAAATCCCCGGATTTTTACCAGGCGAGCGGTATATTCGTGGCGGCTGTGGCACTGGGCGGGCACAGCATGATCGATTTCAACCTTTCCCTGCCGGCGGTGGCCATCTTCTTGTGGGCGCTGCTGGGACTGATGACTTTTTACACCCACCGAGCGGTAACGGAGACACCTGTGGCCGAAAGCGCGGCAGCTGCCGCGCTGGGAACTGCCGATGGTGAAAATGCCGGCGGTGAAAATAAGGAAGCAGCGGATAATCAAAACCGCAAAGACAACCCAAACCACAAAAAGGCGAACAGTAAAAACAAAAAATCGAAAAAATCCAGGCGGGACCGGCGAGGTGAAGCGGACCTGATACCCGGCGAAGGCCCAAAGCTTGCCATGTTTAATAGGATCTATCCTTACGTGTTGATGCTGGTGGTACTCTTAATGGTGCTCTTTACCGGGATGATGTTTCAGGGTTACCGGGAAGGTCAGCGGGCCATTGCGGCCATGAACGAAGGTCGGGCGGAAGAGACCGTTGCCCGGTTTAGCCGGGCGCTGGATCGGGATAGCATGAACTACGACTTCCATTTTGACCTGGCCCGGGCCTATGAAGATATCTATCGCCAGTCGGGGGAGCAGGAACACCTGCAGGGGGCGCTCCATCACGCGGAGCGGGCCCTGGAGTTGAACCCGGAGGACGCCGATAAGAACCGCTACTACGGCCAACTGATGCTTCGCATTGGGGAAATAGAAGAAGGGATCGAGCATCTGGAAAAGGGCTATCAGGCTCGACCGTATACCGAGAGCGGATACTTGGAATATGCCGACGGGCTTTTGACCGTGGGAGAGAGTTTTATTGAAGATGGCAACCGGTCAGAAGGAGAGGCGTACCTGGAAGACCTGGTAGCCTTTCGGGAGGAGTTTTTGGCTCACAACGACCAATCAGACGAGTTTGACAGCATGGTCTTTCGCGCGTATACCCTGCTGCGGGACTACGAAGCCGCTTACGCGCTGAAAGAAGCGGAGGAGCTTTCCCGAGAACGAGAAGATATGCTGCCTTACACGGCCGTGGTGCTGGATGCGGTGGCACAGGAAGAGGCGTACGATGAAGTGTATGAAGCTTTGGATGAAGCGGACCGCTTGGAAGCTTACGAGGAATTGAAGGCACTTTTGGATAGAGGGACAGAAAATTGATTGGCCTTGCGTAAATATGAAATGAGGGGAAGCAATACGAAGGCAACACGAAGGCAATACGAAAATCCTTGATAAATTGCTTTTGATAAGGCATAATATAGGCTAATAGGCATTTTGTCCGGTTAAATGTGATTAAATGTTACTGTTGTTTTTATTAGGTTGTTTATTCACTTGAGCTTTCTTGTTCACGTGAGTTTTGATCCAGATTTCAACTGTAGAAAGGTGTCATTATATATGTGGATTTGGCGGGAAAAGAAATTGATCGGGATCATTATCGTGGTTTTCCTCGTTTTGGGTGTGGCTTATCATTTTGCCGTCCAGCCCGAGCCCTACGCCAGCGCGCGGGTAGGGTTTCATTTTGACAACATTCACCGGGGAGAATATCCCGACGGGAGCCCATTTCACAAGAACCACCTGATAGAAGAAGATGTGATCGAACACGCCCTGGATGAGCTTCGGGACGAGGCAGCAGGGGATACAGGTGATATGGAAGACCTAGAAGCGGTGAGCGCCGCCGAACTGCGGCCCTACCTGGAAGTGCAAGCGGAGCAGCCCCGGGGGGTTCGAGAACACCACGATGAGGCGGTGGACCCCTACCATCCCAACCGGTTTCGCCTGCACCTGCATCCTGAAAACCCGCTGACAATTTCCCGGGAAGCGGAATTTTCCCTCCTGGAACAGCTCTTGGAAAGCTACCAGGCGAACTTCCGGGTGAAGCTTGGACTCGCATACCCCATGCCAGAAACTTATATAGAGGATGCCGAAGCGTTAAAGCGGTGGGATTATCCGT
>CAZARY010000163.1:0-4640 GCA_964487675.1 uncultured Clostridia bacterium
TCAGAGTGAGATTGAAATTTTTTTGCTATCAACAACAGAATATAACAGCGCCTATACGATAAACAAAATTGAGATCAAAATAACCAAAATAAATGGATAGCTTAAACAACCTGAACCCGACTTATTTTGTGGAGCCAGAACATCGCCAAAATATTTCCTAAAGACTTCTTGATCTCCATTCTTGTTCCGATTTTTCAAGCTCAGTTTTTGATAGGCAATAAAATCTCCTATTTGTTTTCTATTCTTGTATATTCTAGCTAGGTTATTATAGGGTATAGGATTTTCAGCATTGACTTCTAACGCTTTTAAATAATAGTTTTCGGCCGCTTCGGTATCATGTTGCTCAAGGCGCACATTGCCTAGATTACTATAAGGGGAAGAAAATTCAGGCCACAATGCAATTGCTTTGTTAAAGTATGCTTCTGCACCTTCCAAATTCCCATTTTTAGCTTTTACAACGCCAATTTTGTTATAGGCAGGAGCAAAGTCGGGCTCATGAGTTAAAATATCTTCCAAAACCTGCATGGCATCCTCAAACTCTTTGTTTTCACATAATTCAATGACCTTCTGATACCTTTCTTTCAACCAATCATTTTCCAATTTTCAATCCCCCTGATGATCTATTAGTCGAAAAAACTATTCCTATCCCGGCCGAGTTCCAAATTTGCTTGTAAAAAGCCAAAACCGCAGACCTCCGCAAATGGGGCATTCTTAACCTGGTGAAAAACACCTGGTTTTGAAAATCACGTTAACTGTTTAAGCTATTAAATTAAAATACAAGTTATTTGATGCAATTCCATAACCCCACTAATGAACACGGTCATAAAAACTGGGCAAGTTCACAGGTAAAAGCACTACGGGGCAAAATAAAAAATCGTTTTATTTTAACTTTACCAGTAAAATACTCTACCCATGTCCCTAAAAGTTTAAACATTAAAAGGCACAGAAACCACTGTGCCCAAAATCGGCATATCTATTGCTGCTTAGATTTGCGTTGCCAACATATTATTTTACTTCTTCGATATGGGAATCGCCTTCTTCTTTTGTCTTCATTTCACAATTACCGTCAAAAGTAGCTCCATCATCAATAAAGAGATTAGCCACCTTGATATCGCCATATAACTGCCCAGTAGATAAAATCTCTAAATTTTTACTGCATTCTATATTACCATGCACCACTCCATTAATGACGAGGTTTTCACTGACTATATCGGCAAAAATCTTTCCCTCTTCACCTACGTTTATATTTCCTTCACTGGTGATATCGCCTTTGATGGTCCCGTCAACTTGTAAACCACCTTTAACTTTGAGTTTACCCTCAATTTCTGTGCCAGAACCGACAATGGTCTCTGAAGTTGTTTCTGTAAGGGTGTTCTTTTTCCTAAACATAATTTTATGCCTCCCATCTCTAACGAACGATTAGGTTCAACTATTTTAAACCATTAAGATGACTCATCCAAAAATCTCATGGGATCCACAGGCTCTCCGTTCATATGGATTTCATAATGCAGGTGGGGGCCTGTGCTGAACCCAGTGGTGCCAATTTTTGCAATTAAGTCGCCCCTCTTAATTTGAGCTCCTTCTTCAACTTTAAACTCGGAAAGGTGGGCATAATGGGTTCTATAACCATACCCGTGATCAATTATCAAAAGATTTCCATATCCACCGCGATAATCTCGGTAAACGACCTGGCCATTTGCCGGGGCCACTACCGGATCACCGCGGTCACCAGAGATATCTATACCTTCATGGAATTCCTGTGCACGCGTGAGCGGATTTCTTCTATGCCCAAACCCTGATGTAACTTCGCCTTTAGCAGGCCATTTCTTAGGCGTGTGCTTTCTTTCTTCTTCTTTTTCAACCGCGGCCTCTTTCAATTCATCAAGGTCTACTTGCTTAGCTGGAAGTTCAGCAAAAAGATGCCTTAAGTTAGACCCAGCCCTATCAGCTGTACAAGAGGCCGAACTATAAGGTTCGTTTTGTCCTGGGTTTGAGCTAGTTCCTAGAACGGTCCCGCTGTGAAAAGGTGTTTTGTAACCCCCCGTATAATCCTTATCTTCCCTTTCTACTTGATCGGCCAATTTGTCTTTATAAGCCTCTTTAGCCTCCACTTCTTCTAATCTTTCTACATCTTCCATATCAAGGATCTCACGGACTTTATCAGCTGTTTCGGAAAGCTGATTCACTTTTTGATTGAGCTTTTCCGTTTCCTTGGCAAATTGATCGATTTTTTCTCTTTGTTCTCGTTTTATCGCTCTCAGTTCCTCCACTTCTGCCACTTCTTCACGCAGGCTCAGGTAACTTCCCGCAAAATTTATTCCAAAAATTAAAGCTATAACGAGGACGACAGCTATCCCTTGAAAAATATAGATGGGCATCCTTACGGAAAAGCTCGATTTATCAGAATGGGGAATAATCATTATTGTAAAATGGGTGTTTTTATGTACTTCCCTTGACATGTCATTATCACCTCACTTTGGCAGTGGTGGTGCATTAATCTTCAAATTTCGAAAATTTAGCATCAACTGCTCTGAGCACAACAAACTACACAAGGAAACCATTTGCATGAAAATGCGTTCACTAATTTTAAAGAAAGGCTCGGGTCCTCACTTAAATCTATAAGACTTAAATCTATAAGCGACTAATGAGGGGGTGCCAGTTTTATAATTATCCAAATGAAATTATTCTACTAAAAAGCAGTTATTCCCTGCCATCATTTATTGAAATTCTAACAAATACAAGAAAGGTCGAGATGACAGATTGAATAGGCTAGCTCTTTTTACGTTTTACAAAAAAACTTGTCCCACTTTAAGAAAAAAAATGGACTAATATCTTGAGAAGCTACGTTTGAGCTCTGACCGAATAAGCGCATTTAAAAGTTTGATGTGATTCAAAAACGAGAGTACGACAGCGTCTGTTTAGCAAAGCCTTGACATACTCCCACAGCTAAAGCAGTGGGCTTTCTGCTTGTTTTTACGTAAGAAAGTATATTCTGCGCTAATTTGACACGATTGCCAAAATAGCTACGCAAACTCACTCCTATTTGGATGAATAATTATTCCCCTAAATGCTCTGCTATTTCTTTTATCGCTTGAATTATTTCGGTGATCTCCGTTTGGGTATTAAAAGGCCCTACACTCATTCTTACCATACCACTTGAGGCACTCCCCATGTATTCGTGAATTTTGGGGGCGCAGTGCAGTCCACCTCTGCAGGCAATATTGTATTGTTCGTCCAAAATCATGCTGAATTCTTGGGAATTCATGTTTTTGTGATTAAAGCTCAAAACAGGGATGCACTCGGATGAAGGACCGGGGCCATACACTTTTATTCCTGGTAAGTTTTTGATCCCCTGATATAATGTCTCTATTAAACTTTTCTCCTCACCAAGTAATTTGCTTACTCCATTGTCCAGCAAAAATTCAACGCCAGCATTAAGACCTGCGATGCCTGGTGTGTTCGGAGTGCCACTTTCATATCGATCGGGCATATCTAAAGGCTGCTCTGGTTGCTCTGAATGACTTCCTGTCCCGCCTTCTCGCCAAAATCTCAACTCTTGCCCAGGCGCTATATACAATCCCCCTGTCCCCTGCGGACCAAGCAGGCCTTTATGACCCGAAAAAGCCAAAGCATCCACAGGCATTTCCTTTAGATCAATAGGGTACGTTCCCGCTGTTTGCGCTGCGTCCACAAGAAAGAATACTTGCTCCCCAAGTTTTTTGCCAATCTCCTCAACAGGCTGCACCGTCCCAATCACGTTAGAAGCATGATTTAAAACCACCATTTTCGTGCGATCATTTATTTTATCATGTATCCATTGAGGCGGAATAAATCCGTTTTTATCGCATTTCACTATGTCTATATCCACTCCATTGCGGGAAAGGTTGTGTAAAGGCCTGAGCACCGAGTTGTGTTCTAATACGGAGGTGATAACGTGATCCCCCGGAGAAAGAACCCCTTTAATCACCATGTTCAGGCCATCAGTGGTGTTTAATGTAAAAACGATCTGTTTAGAGTCCTCCAGATTAAAGAGTCGAGCAATATTTTCCCTGGTTTGAAAGACCCTGCGACCCGCTTCAACTGAAAGTCGGTGTCCTCCTCTGCCAGGGTTTGCTCCAATCTGATTAATGGACTCTACAACTTTCTCTGCCACGTTATTGGGTTTTGGCCAACTAGTCGCCGCGTTGTCTACGTAAATCAATTATAATCCCCCTATGAAAACGCCCATTCCATCATGTGCTCCTTGACCGCTTAAATTTGCACCAACTTTGCCGAAAACATATTATCAACTTTTACCCCGCTAAGCTTAATGATGCATTTGCTCGATACTGCAATACTTTTTGCTAGCACTTTTGTTTCACGTGAAACATTTATTGGGACAATCGTGCAACCACATCTTCTAAATCTTCGTCGGTAAAACATTCAATCTCTATTTTGCTCTTCCGCTTTCCTTTTTGGATTTTTACTTTTGTTCCCAACTGTTTGGTTAACTTTTCCTCAATATCCCGAACAAAAGGATCCTGCTGCGTTTTTTTGGACGGGGGTTTCTTCTCTTTATCTCTGCCTTTTACCATAGCCTCAACTGCCCTCACACTCAACCCTTCTTTGATGATTCTTTTAACAATTTTTTCTTGAGCATC
>CAZARY010000164.1:0-4560 GCA_964487675.1 uncultured Clostridia bacterium
TCTGGTAATATAAGGGTACAACTATGAAATGGAGTGGTTAAAGGATCCAAAAAATATGGGCTTGCATGGCAATTCAAATGAAAGGAGGCAAACACCCTTATGAATCAATTTAAGCTTTCACCGGAAAACCTTAGGGCTTACTGCGAAAAACCAGTATTAGAAGAAGTGCTATCCCAGGTAGAGAAACCTGAAGATACGATTATTGGACAAAATAGAGCGTTAAAAGCCCTAGAATTTGGTCTGGGCATTAAAAGCAATGGTTTTAACATCTATGTGGCCGGCGTTCCCGGAACTGGCAAAGAAACAGCGGTAAAAGAATATGTGGAGGAAGTGGCCCGACGTTGTGATTCTCCTGATGATATCTGTTATGTGAACAATTTCAAGGATCCTTACAGGCCATGCATTTTAAGAGTCCCTCCTGGTAAAGGAGTCGAACTTGCCAAAGATGTGAAACAACTAATTGACACAGCCAGAGAAGAAATTCCCCGTTCCTTTGAAAGTGATGATTACATCAATCAAAAAGAATCAATCACAAAGCATTATAATGAGCAAAAACAGAATTTGTTTAACAACCTAAACGAAAAAACTATGCAGGAAGGCTTTTTGGTGCAGCAAACACCGGCTGGTTTCGTTTTTGTGCCTAAGAAAGAAGATGGTTCCCCCATGAAAGATGAAGAAGTGATGGCCCTATCTGAAGAAAAGCGCGAAGAGCTTAGAGAAAAACGAAAGATGCTGGAAGACGAGTTGAAAACAATTATGAGGGAGATCCGCAACTTGGACAGAAAAGCTCAAGAGGAAATCAAAGAACTCGACCAAAAGGTCATTTTGTTTGCAGTTGAACACCTGTTCAACGACCTACTGGAAAAATATGCAGACTATCCCAGGGTGACGAACTATTTAAAAAACATGCAGGAAGATATTGTTGAAAACGTAGAGCTTTTCCGTCAAAAAGAACAGCAACAACAGTCTCAACAACAAATGCAGATCCAACCTTTTGCTTCTTCTCCCCACCCCTGGTCTCAGGAACCCCACTTTAGAAAATATGAAGTAAACGTCATAGTAGATAACTCCGATCAAGAAGGGGCACCAGTGGTTATGGAAATGAACCCGACTTATCAGAATATTTTTGGACGGATTGAAAAAGAAGCCCAATTTGGAGCTTTTCACACTGATTTCACCATGATAAAAGGCGGTTCCCTACATCAAGCAAACGGGGGCTTTTTTGTGGTCACCGTGGAGGATCTGTTAAAAAACCCTTTGAGTTGGGAAAGTTTAAAGCGTGTCCTTAAAAATCAAGAGCTTGAAATTGAAGAGGCGGCAGAGAGATACGGTTTAATGTCCACAAAAAGTTTGAGGCCTCAACCCGTTCCTTTAAATGTTAAAGTCGTGCTCATCGGATCTTCTTACCTTTACTACCTGCTTTATCACTTGGATAGTGATTTTAAAGAGCTTTTTAAAGTGAAAGCAGAATTTGATGATATTATGGACCGTACCAGCGAGAATTTGCAAAATTACATTTTCTTCGTACGGAATTTCTGTCAAAAAGAAGGGCTGAGCAGCTTAGATAAAAGCGCTATCAAGAAAGTTATTGAATATGGTTCCCGGCTAGCTCGCGACCAGAAAAAACTTTCCACTCGTTTTTCTGAGATAGCCGATGTAATAAGAGAAGCGTGCTATTATGCCACCCGCGAGGGCGCAAATGACGTGTCGGACAGGCATATAAATCAAGCTGTAGAAGCCAAAGAATACCGCTCTAATTTGATACAAGAAAAAATACAGGAAGCAATTGATCGAAACCTAATTTTAATAGATACTGAAGGACAAACAACGGGGCAGGTAAATGGTTTATCCGTAGGTACAGTAGGCGATTTCAGCTTTGGTAAACCAACCCGGATAACCTGCAGCGTTGGTTTAGGCCGCAGTGGAATAATCGATATCGAGCGCGAATCCAAATTAGGCGGCAGAATTCACTCCAAAGGGGTGATGATCCTTTCCGGATATTTAAACGCCACCTACGCTGAGGAAATGCCTTTAACCCTTTCAGCACGCCTTGTGTTTGAACAAAACTATTCAGAAATAGAAGGGGATAGTGCTTCCTGCGCTGAACTTTGCGCACTATTATCGGAATTATCAGGTCTGCCCATTAAGCAGGATTTGGCTATAACCGGCTCTGTTAACCAAAAAGGAGCGGTTCAGGCCATCGGGGGGGTAAATGAGAAAATCGAAGGCTTTTTCGAAATTTGCCGCAAACGCGGTTTTAATGGTCAGCAAGGGGTTATTGTCCCTAAAGCCAACGAAGAAAATCTTATGCTTAAAGAAGAAATTGTAAACGCCGTTAAAGAAGGCCATTTCCATATCTATTCAGTGCAGCATGTGAATGAAGCACTTGAAATCCTTACTGGAGTTCAAGGAGGAGAAAAACAAGCCGATGGGACATTTGATCCCGAAAGCGTCAATGAAAAGGCGCGCCAATCTTTACACGACATTGCAATAAAATTAAAACGCTTTGGAAAAGAAGAATCCCAAAAAGAAGAAGAGGAAAATGACGAGAGTAATAACTAGGCTCATAGAGAACAGTAAACAAAAGCATTAATGCAATAAGGCAGATGAAGAAAGCAATGATTTTAGTCGCGAATATAGCTTTGAGGAATTCTAGACGCTGACATTATTCTGCTTTTATCACCACTTTTAAGTAGGTGAAAAAGCGCCAAACTTTCTCTACTGGACCGTGGCCGTAGTTTTTAATCCAGTAGCGGCTAAATTCAGCTTGAAGCCAGAAAATGGGTACAGCCAGCAGGGGAATACTTATAGTGGGAAGCATCTGATAAAGGCCTAGGTTAAACTCGTAAAACAATATCAGATAAATCACACTGTGACTCAAATAACTGGTCAAGGTCATTTTGCCTATATAGCTCATTCGTTCAAATAGGCCTTTAAAGTAACCTTTATGGTATAAGATGATAAATAACGAGATATATAAAAATGTCACACTTAGATTAAATAAATCTCTCAAGGGGCCCATATATAAAGTTGCATAGAAGCCATAGCTACTTAAAAGGTTTCTTGCCAGATAAAAGGCTGCAACGAACATCAGGCTCACATTACATGTGAGTCTGATTTTTTCCAGCATTTCTCCCGTACGTTTATGTATCCCTGCTTTTCCCATATAAAGCCCTATAACAAAGAGAAACAAATAATGAGGAATGTCTACCAATGTATCATAAAGAATATTTCTTGTGTTCCCCAGAGTAATAAAAAGATTTTCTATATAAGTCTCCGCCCCATACGAGCGTGTAATTGGAAGCACACTAATTTCAGGCAATATCTCCATTATTGCATCAGATAAGAAGCCGGCAAAAATCATATTGATCAAAAATAACAACAACAACCATTTGCGAAGGTTGTCCAGGTTTAACTCATAAAAAAGGACCAGTAAAAAACCGGCCAAAGCATAAGCATGTAAAATATCCAGATGCCAAATAAACCACATATGAATAAAACCAATAATTAAAAGTATAATATTACGTTTGACAAATAACACTTTGGTGCTGGTGGTTTTATTCATAAACAAATAAAAACTCAAACCAAACAAGATGGCAAACATTGTATAAAAATTATTCAAAATAAACTGGGAATAAAGTGTTGAAACATAATCATTGAAGTCTATATTATCATGGGTAAACACCCCTAGATTTGCCAAAAACATCCCAAAAAGAGCAAACCCCCGAACCGCATCTACTACTTGCACCCTTTTTTGCAGGGTGTTATTTTGGGGGAGCGGTTCTTTTTCCTTATCATTGCTAGTACAGGCAGACTCCATAGAGCACCCTCCAAGAAAAAAAAGTGAACCGTGGTGTGATTATATTGAATATACTGACTATATAATAACGCCAAACGCAAAGTAAGACAAGCGCTTATGTAATAAACCCTATAATAATTATGTACGCCAGTGCTTTAACCATGTTGAGAAATCGTTATTAATAACAAATATTATTATTTATATATGATTGACATTTAAGGCCTCTGGGTTTATAATACGGTATAGGGGTAGGGGTATTTGGCACCCTTTGGCTTATTAGCTCTTCAGAACTTTCCCACAAAGGGAGTGATCGTTTATGGCTGATTTTAAAGTGACAATTGATGAAAAAGCAAAAAAATATTTAGAAGAAAAAGGCATTTACGATTTGACAATTCGATTGGTTCGAGCAGGTGGCGGTTGAGCTGGTGGTACCATCATGCCTGAGGTTCAGGCCATAAAGCCACCCGCTCACAACGGGGTAGTTAAAAAGGAAGTTTCTCCGTATAATGTATACATTGAAGAAGGCATTAAACCAGCAGACCCTGACCAGGGAATTATTATCACTTTAATAGGTTTTTGGATATTCAAATCACTAAAAGCTTTGAATGTGACTTACGGAACTTATAGCTGCCCCATTAATTAGTTTAATCGTAATTAAATAGAACATAGCAACTTGGTATAACATACCACATTCGCTCTATCTTATGAGGTATGGACGGAGTATGATCAAGCAATGAATATGTCCGAAAAAAATAAGTAAA
>CAZARY010000165.1:0-4557 GCA_964487675.1 uncultured Clostridia bacterium
GGTCATCGGCACCGCCGTCGTCCTCGATTGCGATTTCCACCGTGACGCCACTTTTCCCTTCATTACTTCATCATAATTATGGATGGACTCAAGAGCATTCAAAACTCCATAACCAGCTGATATAATTAAAATATTTATCTCACCTGTTTGGGCTTTGTTAACAATTTCTTCTTTTATTGGGTCTAAGGGTTGATAAAAATGACCGGTATATAAATAAATTGCGGTCGTCAAAGGAGAATCAAAATCAACACAATACTCCATACCTCTTCTTCCTTTTCTGAGCAGCCCCCAGGTATCAGGAATATCATGAGGCTTGATAGATTGTTCAGTCTCGACACGCCTTCCAGAAGCATCTTTACTCTTACAACAAGGAATGAAACATACTATGCTTTCTTTTTGATTGTGATCCTCCTTAATTATGCCGCTGCTTGATGCGAATGATTTAAAATAGTCAAGCTTTCTATTTTCACCAATATTTTTGTGGTCTTCTTCATTCATGTTAAATGTTTCAAGAAATTCTAACAATTCATCGGCTGCTTCATGGACACCTAATTCTTCGAAATATGATTTAATCTGTTCTCTATCAAGTGAAGCAATTTGCCAAACCAAACTATCCAGATGTATCATTGTAATTTCGGAACAGTAGTTTTGTAATCGCTTCAATACATCGCTCCATATACTTTGAAGTTCCGATTCATCACATGATTTACAAAGCCCCAGCTTTTTGGTTAATTGTAAAACTCGAACATCCACAGGAATAGGCACCCTGGTAAAGTCAAAGCCAGTCTCTTCAACCATTAATAAGCTAATTCCCAAACACTTCATAGCAAAAACGATGGTTTTTGCATTGTAATCTTGGTTCATTGTTTTGGTTAACTCTCGCCAAATATATGGTAAAATGTTAGTCACATTTTCTGGTTTGCTATGCCATAACAAATTCGCTAAATTGCTATTTAAAAACTTGTGCAGGCGTTTCACCTTTAGCTGGGCATATCGCTCTTTTTGGTAAAAAGGTTCCAGTATTCCGGCTAATTCCTGTGGCGTGGAAGGAACGGGAGAATTTTTCAACTCTTCTTTTAACGGTGGCCAGTAGGCTTTTTCTGCTTTACCTTTCAGTTGAAAATCATTTAAACCGGCGACAACCATTAACGTTGAAAACGACCCAAAATCATAATACTTCAAAAAACCTACCATATTACCCCATTCCGGTTCTGCTTTGACAATACGCTTCCATACGTCCCATGGTATCTCTTTGAATATATTTACAACCTTATCTCTATTTACTTGAATTTTTTCTTTTGAAATAGAAGTCGTTTGGTTAAAGTCAGCCCTAATTTGATCTTTTTTATAATCACTGCCCATAGATCCATCTCTGCATTTTCTAGCTTTTGTATTCACGCCTTGCATTTGGACCACCAGATCCAAATCCGAAGTTATAGTCAATTTCAACCCTTTATCATCCAAAAAATCTGTCAACTCACGGTAAACAATATGGCCAAGAGACTTGGCATGGGCCATCTCGCCCTTTTCCACCCCTTTATTGTGCACTTCAACCACACCATACCATGCTTTTCTACTTCCATAATTTTTTAAATCATTCACATCAAGTCTGTTGCTAACCCCAAATTTCCGGGCTTCCTGGATTAACTCAGCCACCTCATTTATTCTTTTTTTCCAGTAAAAATCATACTTACTAGACACGGGGGTCACCTCAAGCTTTCAATGAGCGAATACTTCGCGAGTGAATTAGTTACACACTTTTTTCTATTTCCACATTTTTGCCTATGGTGACAAATCAATCCGGTATTGCAATATTTCTTCAGAAACATCTTCTGATTCCAGAGCAGTTCGCAAGAAATCCAACAACTCCTCCTGGCGAGGTTGCCCTAGTACCATCCGGTAGAGGGTCAATGTGTTCTTTAAACCTGCTATCCTAGAAATATCCCTGCTGAATGGCAGTACCGGAACATGTCTCTCGATCTTGTAACCATCTTTGGTCTCAAATATCCAAAAGGGATTCAAATCATTTTCATCTTCTTTTCTATTATGAATCGCCTTGTCAAAAATCTGATCCCAGGGATCCAAACAAAGGCCATTTCCTTGATGTGGCTGAATTGAGGAGATCTCATAGGTTTTGGCAATATTTTGTCGGATGACATGCCCTTTATAACGATGGATCCTCCCTTCACGCTGCTCAAGATCAACTGGATTTGACGGTAAATTCCAGTGATAGATGGATCTACAATATTGATGAAAATCAAGCCCTTCCTGCCCGATGGAGGTCGTAGCCAAAACAAAGGGTCTAAAGGGAGAATTAAAAGCTCTTCGCACCTGATCTTCCCTGGTCACTTCATCGTCTTCGTCATTACGCCCCTCTTGAAACCTCATACCATAACGACACCTAATGCTGCACTTATCAGGTTCAACTTTCCCCATAGAAACCTTGACCTTTAAATCATCAAATTCTGTCCTGGTGCTTCTGATCATCAAAGACTGGACGATTTCCTTACTCAATGTCTCAATGATTTCGTCCTCTTCTTCCCCTATCAATCCCTGACTCTCATAAAGTACATGAATAAATTCATCCAAAACAGACTGAATATTGCCTTCCATGCCGTACTCTAAAACCTGTTCCCAGTAAGGGGCCTTGCTGGAAACACTTCTAATCAGTGCAATCGAATCTGGTAAATTATACAAACTTCTGAACCCTTGAGCTATTTCAGATGATTTCCGTAATGCTTTTTCGGAAAATAATTTCCCGTTAATCTTTCGAGAAAAAGCTCTGTGTGCAATTACAGCTGGAGAGGCTAGAGCCATCTTTGTCAGCACATCCATTAGATTATCCGGTTTTCTACCAAGAGGGGTAGGATCATTAAAATAGTTAACAAACATATCAATATGAGCGCGAAATCCCTTATCTTGATCAGTTTCTGACTGGACTTTAAAGGTACCTTTAAGAGAAAGACTTTCATCTGTAGTCATCAGCCAACGGCCCGCTTCTTCTTTGTAGAAATACCGGTCTAGTAATGCCAGAGCAGCCGTATACCATCTTTCATCAGCTTGCCCTTGCCCTGTTGATAAAGTGTCTTGATACTCCTGTTCAATCCCAGCACCCTCCACTGCTTCGTTGAGTAAAAGTTCCAGCTTCTCTTTTATTTCGTTATACATATACTCAAGACTCACGCTGCCATCCCGAGAACCTTCCACAGAAATGTCCAGCGGATCCACCTTTCTTGATAATGTCAGGCACGGGTATAATAGACCCAAAACCGGTCTCCCTGAATACTGCCCGCCGCTTATATTAAATTGGAGTAACGAGGTCAGCTGTTTTCTAATCTCACGGTAGTTTGCCTGTTTCCGGAATGACTTGATCATTCTCCGTTCAGCTTCATAGCTGGTAAGTGAAGCTATAACTTTCGGCACTACTTTCCAGCTCGAGAAGACTACGCTTTTGGTAAACTCCGCTTTTCCTTCTTCTGCATATACACCCTCTGGTTCATAATAAGGGAGGGAAGGAGGGACCCATAATAGGTCCCACCCTTTATCGACATTATTTTCAAACAGATACTTCAGCTTGTGATTTTTGGGATCTACCTTTTGATACTGCTTCACCTTACTGTAAGACAACAACTCTTTACGATTTTGCTTTAAAAATAAGGCCATTGAGTAAAAATCTTCGTCTTTTGACTTATTGAAGTTACGTTTAAGCGCATAGTCGTCCATAAAATTAAGTAAATAGGGGGCAGATTTCCAGTATTCTACACAATTACCGGTCTTAAGTTTGTCAGACAATTTATCTACCATCCTGAAGGAGGTAATTTCTTCTATATCCAAACCGCAGTTTTTCCGGTGGTAATCTTCAACCATACCATTTCGATCTTCTGTCATAGAAAGTCTTTCCGTCCTGATCATCACTTGTTTTAAATGTTTTTGTATGTCATCCTTCAAACCTAGCAGCCTTTCATGGTCTAAATTGTTAACCTGGTACAATTCTTCCCGATAATGTTTTAATGACTTCTTAAATTCAGCCAGTTTCTCATTCTCATCATATAAAAACTCCAGTGTTTTTAAAAAGTCTTCATAATGGTCTTCAGTATCCCGTTCATGGTCCATGGTATACATTTTATAAGGAGTGGCTGATAACAGCAGTGTTTTTGTATCTACACCAAAGTTTTCATTTTCATGGCCAAATAGCTCATGGGCAAGCTGGCCTGTCGGATTGTTCTTATCGAGCAAATATTTAAAGCGTTGAAATTCATCCAAAATGATCAGATCAGGTTTTAAAGCGTGGATACAGGTTACCGCAAGTTTTTCCCTTACATCACCAATAAACTTATTTCTGGCCCACCTATCTTCCCTGGGGATATTTTCTTTATAATGGCGAAAACGGTATATTAGGTCCTCAAACCTGTTTTTTAAATCATCAGATTCATTGATGGCTCTAATAAAGCTTTCCTTTAATTCAGGGTCTATCATATTTCTTGAATATTTTTTCAGATGCTCTCGCCAATTATCTTTATACGCATCACACTGTAATAAATTCACTGGACCTTTAAT
>CAZARY010000166.1:0-4547 GCA_964487675.1 uncultured Clostridia bacterium
CCCAAAGGCTCGCTGCAGTGGTCAAACCTCTAATAGTGCTTCCTTGGCGCAATATAGTGCCGGCACCCAAGAAGCCGACGCCACTAACCACCTGGGCAGCAATCCTGGATACATCCGCCCCTCTACTGATGTCGCCTTCAGGGCCCACAAAAGTATATATGGAAACAAGCATAATCAATGTAGCTCCAACACAAACCAGTATATGCGTTCTGAATCCTGCCGGGCGATTATGCTGTTCTCTTTCAAAACCGACAATCCCCCCCAAAACCCCACCTAAAAAAATACGGAAAACGATTTCAATTTCTGCTATCATGGTATACACCCCAGCAATCAGTCTTTATGTTCCTTAATTATAACATAAAACACACCGCTTGCAGAAGTGGAAATGCTGAAGTAATGAAGTATTAACGAGTATTAATAAGTATTAATGAAAACAAGATTGTCGGGTAAAAAAACCCGCCCCATTCCAGGGCGGGACTTAAACCAGTTCACCATGAATTAGTTTAAACTCTCTTGGAGCTTCTCTTTTAGCTCTTCTTTTGGTAGATAACCTACAATTTGGTCCTGTATTTCACCTTCTTTTAATAAAACCATGGTGGGGATGCTCATGACACCATATTGTCCAGGTGTTTCTGTGTTTTCATCCACATTAACCCGGCACACTTTTAATGAATCATTCAATTCTTCAGCCACATCCTCCACAACTGGCATCAACATTTTACAAGGACCACACCAGGGAGCCCAAAATTGTATCAGCACTGGTCCCTCTGCATTTAGTGCTTCCTGGTTGAATTGCTCATCCGTAATGTCCTTAACTTGAGCCATAATACACTCCTCCTCTCTGTAATCAATACAATTTTATTTTTTTCTCAAATAGATTATGCTGCTTTTGAATGCCTTTAATTTAAACTTTTAATACAATAAAAAAGCATAAACTACATCAATGCTTTTTCAGCATTAAAAGCGGCAATAGCACCATCTGACATAGCAGTGACTACCTGTCGAAGTGTCTTTTTGCGTACATCGCCCACAGCATAAACCCCCGGAACATTGGTTTCCATCTCCTCATTAGCCAACAGGTATCCATTTTCCATTTCCAAAGGCGTATTCTTTAATAACCCTGTATTTGGGTCAGAACCAACATAAATAAAAACCCCTTCACAATCCATTTCTTTCTGAGCCCCGCTGTTGGTATCCTCTAAAAGCAGTGATTCTACCTTTTTTTCTCCACGGATTTCATTGACCACTGTGTTCAACTTAAAATCAATTTTCTCATGATTAAAAGCCTTGTTTTGTAAATATTGAACGGCTCTAAGTTGGTTTCGTCTGTGAATAACAGTAACTTTTTCAGCCAGCCGGGTCAAAAAGATAGCTTCCGCAATGGCTGAATCCCCACCTCCGACGACAGCAACCCGTTGATTTTTAAAAAAAGCCCCATCACAAGTAGCACAATAAGAAACGCCCCGGCCTATTAATGTTTCTTCTCCCGCTACTCCGAGTTTTTTGGGCCGCTCTCCAGTTGCAATGATGAGATTTCTAGCTTGAATTGTTTGGTCATTGAATTTTACCAGTTTATGTTGATTTTGCAGGTCCACCTCTTGGATTTCTGCCATTTTCAGTTCCGTTCCAAACCGTTTCGCTTGTTGTTCCAATTTTTGCGCCAATTCCATACCCTGAATGCCTTCCGGGAACCCAGGGACATTATCCACATCATAGGTGTTCAATAGCTGCCCGCCTGGAGCCATCTTTTCCAATACCAAAGTACTTAAACCGGACCTAGACGCATATATTCCAGCTGTCAATCCGCCAGGTCCCCCGCCAATTACAACCACGTCGTAAGTATGTTCTTGTGATGTTGGGTTCTGCATAATCACACCTCCTTATACCCTAGGGGGTATATGGTCATTTTAATACGCGCGTTCACAATTGTCAACCTGTTAAAAAGTACCCGTTAAAAACACCTTTGTTTACTATTCCTTTGTTTAGCAAATTATAAAGGTCTTATCTAGTTATTACATGGTTGTATCTTTTTATAAAAACACGATTTCTTTTTTTGTGAATTTTGCAGAACCGTCGGTAAGCTCATTTAAAAAACCCATAAACGGCCCAGTTTCCCCAACGGGAACTGCCACGACCACCTTTACATTTTCCTTATAGTGGATTTTTTTCAATGTCCAACGGGGATGGTTGGCCATTTTATGGCGCATTTTTCCCAGTTCACTGTATCCAATTTCAGTTTCTATCAATCGGTGTTTGCTCCGGGTCACCTTGCCCGCAGAGGCAATACCTTTAGCAGCACTGCTTCTATAAGCCCTTATTAGCCCACTGGCCCCGAGTTTAATGCCGCCAAAATATCGAGTAATCACAATCACAGTATTGGTTAGCGCTTCTTGTTCAAGGACTTCTAATACAGGTTTTCCAGCAGTTCCGGCAGGTTCTCCGTCATCGCTTTGACGGGCTCTTTCTGATTTGACTCCTACCCTATAGGCAAAAACATTATGGGCCGCGTCGGAATAAGTTTTCTGTATGTGCTGAATAAAATCCTGGGCTGATTGTTCCGTCTTTACTGGTGTTACGTGGACAATAAATATGGATTTTTTAATTTCTATACTTATCTTTTGATCTGCTTTAACCGTTTTAAAAGTATCCGCCATTTTTTGTGCCCCTGCTACAGTTTATCTTGTCTAAAACCAGAAATCAAATGATTTTGCTTAAATTTGTTTAAATTAAGTTCAAAATCAGCAATAGATCAAATATATTTAAATTTTAAATTGAAGGAAATACAATACCGGTAGAGAAAATTTTTAATGATTACTAAAATAATGCGCAGAAGGAGGAAGAATTTTGAAAGCACTCACTTTTATAGGCAGTCCAAGGAAAAAAGGAAATTCAGAAATAGCTGCGCGCAACCTGCAAGTAACACTGCATCGAAAAAACCCTGAACTCCATTTTGATATAATCAGGGCAGATGAATTAGAGATCAAACCATGTACTGGCTGCGGCTATTGCGACCGTCAAGGCAAGTGCATATTAACCGGGGATGATATGCAGGAGATTTATGCTAAAATAGAACAAGCCTCTATAATTAATTTTGTGACGCCTGTTTATTTCGGCAGCATGTCAGGTATTTTAAAAGTTCTGATTGACCGATTGCAGCCCTATTATTCGGCAAAATATTTATTAAAACAACCTAGAATCACAGGTGGGAATAATAAAAGAATGTCTCTTATCGTAGTTTCTGGAAGGAACGACCCTAAATACGCCAGAAATATTCAAGAAATTATTGAAGTGGTAGCGGTTAATTTAAACTTTGCGTTCACTCAAACGCTCCATTTTCCAAGAGTAGATCAGAAAGGTGATATAAATCAAGCTCCGGCATTTGACGAACAAATTCAAGAGCTCGCACAACTTTTGACCAGTTAATTTCGTCTAATAGATTGCCGGGGGCTTTATAGAAAGGATGATCCCCCTTTGAAAGAGTTAAATAAAACACAAGTAGCTGAACTAGTCACTCAAGCTGCCGAAGATGCAAACGCATTTGGCGAATTGTATGAATATTTTTTCCCCAAAATCTATCAATACATCCATTACAGGGTTAATGGCAAAGAAACAGCTGAAGATCTGGTCTCGGACATATTTTTTAAAGCCTTAAGAAATTTGGATTCATTAAGCGAGCCTGGAGACTTTCAAAGTTGGTTGTTTTCTATTGCGAGAAACGCATTGATAGATCATTACCGAAAAATTGGCAAAAGAAGGGAAGAATCAACAGAAAACATCCAACAGGAACCGGAAAAGGAATGGCATACGCCGGAAGCGCATGTATTAGCAGCAGAAGAGTCCAAGGAAGTTATGGACTCCTTAAAAATTCTATCCCCCGAACAGCAAGAGGTCATTCTGCTGCGCTTTGTACACGAGTTAAAGCTAAAAGAAATCGCTGAGGTCATTGACAAAAACGAGAGTGCAGTGAAAGGCCTCCTTTATCGGGGACTCCAAAAGCTCTCGTCCCATTTTGCTGATAGGGAGGTGCAAACATGAGCAGCAATAAGAAATACAGCAATAAATCCCATGACCAAACTGATCGTCACCTGAACAAGGGTCAGGTGAACAATGATCATTTGGACAGAGAACTAAAACTGGAGATTCCGGAACTAAATCAAGATGAAATTGATGCGGGCAAGCAATTGGTAAATATTTCTGCTTCTCCTCCCGATAAAACATTTAAACAGGATTTAAAAGCGAAGTTACTTTGGGAACACAGGCAACATTTTAGACAAAATGTTAAAACGGGCATGCCTTTTAAATTCAAGGTTATGGGCGGGCTAGCAGCAGCACTTTTGGCTGGAATACTCTTGTTTACCCAGTGGCCCTATTTAATGTTTGGAGAGGAAGCAGCAGTAAATCAAGTCACCCCGGAAGAAGAACCATCACTGGAAGTAGCTGAAACACCAGATAAAGAAGAAGATATACCCCAAATAAAAGAAGAACCTGAGGAAGCTGTGGGAGAAATTGAAGAACCGGCAGAAGAAGAGGCGGCTGAAGATCCAAAA
>CAZARY010000167.1:0-4496 GCA_964487675.1 uncultured Clostridia bacterium
GACTGGAATTTCTTCATCCACAATTAAGTCTTTTATATCAAAAGCGGCATCCAGCGTTCCGCCTGGTGTATCTATATCCAAAACTATTAAATCGGCTCTTTCCTCTCGTGCATCTTGAAAAGCACGGTTCATAAAGGCATACAGTCCTCTTTCTATCTGTCCATGAATGGGCACCACATAAACCTGTGCTTCATCTTGTGCTTCTTCAGCACCAGCAATACTAGCCATCACGTTTGATAACAGAAAAAATATAATCCCCATCCACAAAATAGATTTTTTCCATTTCCTAAACATTTTAATCCCCTTCCTAATTACACTATCTTAACATTGATGACTATATTATACGACAATTGCAAGTTTTTTCAAAACATTTTATGCGCGATGCAAACCATTGTTAGGTTAAAAAATCAGGATAATAAAATAGGGTGCCAAGAAGCCAAACCAGGTAATAAAAAAAGCATAAAAAAGAAGACCGTGACTAAAACGGTCTTCTTATGAAGTTCTGTATAAAAACAATTAAAAACAATTAAAAACAACTTAATAAATAATTTACAGACAATTATACTTACGATCATGAACTTGATTGAAGCAATTGATTAACGAGTTGATTCACTTTTTTCCCATCTGCTCTTCCTCTAACCCTGGGCATCACTGCTTTCATTACTTTGCCCATATCTTGGGGAGATTCAGCACCTGTATTTGAAATTTCTTCAAGAATGATCTCCTTAAGGTCTTCCTCCGATAATTGTTCAGGGAGAAATTCATCTAATATTTCTATTTCTCGTTCTAAATCTCTGACCATGTCTTCTTTCTCCATCTGCCGATATTCATCAAGGTTTTCCTGGCGTTTTTTCTTTTCTTTCGCAATGAGCTCTACGAGTTCATCTTCCGTAATTTCTCCGGATTTCTCTATTTTAAAGTTTTGAACTTCAGACCTCAGCATTCGAATAACCGACAAGCGGAACTTTTCTTTCTGCTTCATGGCTTTTTTCATTTCATCTTGCAGTCTTTCTTCCAGCTGCATTTCCCTCTCCCCTTTGGCTTCTACTTGCGATTATTTGATTTACGCTTTTCTGCCGCTTTTCTCTTGCGCTTTTCGCTAGGTTTTTCGTAATGCTGTCTTTTCTTAGCTTCACTTAAAACCCCGCTCTTAGAACATTGCTTTTTGAATCGGCGCAAAGCGCTATCAAGGGTTTCGTTCTTTCCTACTTTAATTTCAGACACTTGTTTCCCTCCCCTCTGTCGCCAGTAATGCTCTAAAATTCATCTTATCATTAAATTAAAAATAAGTAAAATTTTATTATCCTGGAGGCCAGGTGAATTGTCGTTTGCCCATTAAATGAAAGTGAATGTGGTTCACCGTTTGTCCTCCCTCTTGGCCACAGTTATTCACCACTCTAAAGCCTGATTGATCCAGTTCATATTCTTGGGCTAAATGCTTCACGGTGTATAAAAGTTCTGCGGTAAGTGCTTTCTCGTTTTCTCCAAAATCAAGCAGGGAGACATAATGTTTTTTAGGAATCACCAGGATATGCACCGGGGCCTGAGGGTGAGCATCTTTAAAAGCTACAATGTCATCCGTTTCATAAACTATCTCACTGTCGATTTCTTTATTTGCTATTTTACAAAATATGCAATCGGCCACTTTTTCACCTCCTTATCTCGCTTTTACAGAGAAGCTTCTCGTTAAATAAAAAAAATCCTTCAAAATCCAGCCTCTATTATTTGCTTTTCCCTTCTTTACTTTTCTTTTCCCTTTCGTGTCTCCATTTTCACTTATCCTTTCACTCCTGACTTTTAGCTTATACAAGCCACCCGGTCAAACCCTTGGCATCTCCACCATCAATTTTTACATGAAGCAGCTGGTTTAACGTATTTCGTCCAGCATTTTTAACATAAACGCTCAGATAATTACTGCTCAACCCCAGTGCCCAGGTTTCATCATTGTGCTCTTCTATAGATTCAATCAATAGTTCCAACCAATCCCCGATAAATTTTTGCTGGTATTGACGAGCAAGTGCTTGACCCAGCTCCCTAAGCTGTTCACTTCTTTCTTTTTTTACCTGGCTATTTACATGGCCTTGATATTGAGCCGCTTTAGTATAAGCCCGGGGAGAAAACGGGAACACGTGTAATCGAGAAAAGCCCAGTTGTTTGATGAACTGGTAGGTATTTTTAAAATGGTGCGCTTTTTCGCCCGGAAATCCCACAATAACATCAGTGGTCAGGGCTATATCGGGCGCTTTATTTCTAATATTCTCTACGCGTGCCACATATTCTTCCACGGTATAATCTCGCCCCATCCAGGCAAGAATCTCATTATCGCCGCTTTGCAAAGGTATATGAAAATGCGCACACACTCTCGGATTTTCTACAAGTTGATCTATTAAAATTTGGTCAATTTCCTGAGGTTCTAGTGAGCTCAATCGCACACGGTAATTACCATTCAGACGGGTAATTTGATCAACGACCTCTGCCAAATGTGGAATTCGATCGTCTTCCCGTCCATAGGCCCCCAAATTAATACCGGTCAAGACCAATTCTTTAAAATCAGCTTCTAGCGCCCGCTTCGCTTCTTCTAGAATGGCGTCTAATGGCCTGCTTCTCAGCTCACCCCTGGCAAAGGGTACTACGCAATAGGCACAAAATTGGTCACAGCCTTCCTGTACTTTCAGAAAATGTCTGCTCCTTTGCATCCCATTAAAACTTTGCACGCGCAAAGCTTCATAACCATTCCGCTTCCTGGAAGGGTTGATTTCGGCCAATGTTTCAGTCGATTTTTTTGTGCTTTTTGTGGTTTTCGTGGTTGTTTTAGTCGATTTTTCAGTAAAATGTGCTTCTACAAGCTCTGCCAGCTTGCTTCTTTGATCAGTACCTAAAATGATATCTACTTCCGGCATAGCGCTAACTTTCTCAGGTTGCACCTGGGGATAGCAGCCCACAACAGCTACCAGGCTGTTCGGATTTTCACGCTTCAGTTTTCTTATATTGCGCCGGGCTTTGCGGTCCGCTAAATGCGTGACTGTACAAGTATTAATCACCAGAACATCCGCTTCAGACGGATCATTCACAATGTTATGATCTTTTTGCATAAATATTGTTTTCAGGGCTTCCGTATCATACTGGTTCACCTTGCAGCCCATGGTGTTAAAGTGGATTTTGAGCTTTTTGACCATCACTATCTTCCTCCCAGGTCACCTAATTCATACTGCATCAAAGTTAAAGCAACCACCCCAGCCGTTTCAGTTCGCAAAATTCTCGGACCCAACCGCATGTCTTTAAATCCTGCTGCTGACGCCAGGCGTAACTCTGTCTCTGTGAATCCACCTTCAGGACCAATTAAAATCATAACCGGCAGCAATTGCCGGTTATCAGTGTTAATAATTTCTCCTACAGTTTGATTGGCTGTTTCATGACAAACCACTTGCCAAACGTTAGCATGCTCCTGATTCTGGATTGCCTGTATAAAGGCATGAAAGCTGGAGGGAGTGTCAATCTCTGGAATTACAGCTCTTTTACACTGCTGTGCTGCATTTTTAATGATTTTCTGCCAGCGCGCCATTTTTTTGGCCTGTTTTTTCTGGGGCAAGTTTATAAACGCTGCTTCAGTGCGCTCGCTTTCCAGGGGAATAATCCTTTTTACCCCGAGTTCGGTTGCTTTTTGCAGCACCCACTCAAAGTTATCTTTCTTGCATAAAGCTTGCACTAAAGTAGTTTCCAAGGGGGATTCCTTTTCACACGGCAATCGATCTTCCAATACAAAAAATACCTCCTGGTCAGCGAAACGATGAATCCTGGCGCTCCAAGCGTTTCCCTGTCCATCCAATAAGACCACGTTATCCTCCTCTTGATAACGTAAAACGTGGCACAAATAATGAGCTTCATCTTGTCCGCCAACAGCAGTATTTTCTTGTTTATCAAAATTTTCGGGTGGTAAAAAAATTCTTGCAAGTTCACGCGTCATTTTGGACCACCAGGGAAAACCAGTCACCTGTTTGTTCTTCCTGGATAAATTTTAATCCTTCTTGTAAAAATAAAGCCCGTACCTGATCTTTTTTCCCCCGCGTGATACCGGACCCAATAAAATAGCCCCCCGGCGCCAAAAACTCCACAATTTTCGGGGCTAAATCCATAACAATCTCTGCCACAATGTTGCTCATAATTAAATCCGCCTGGTACCCGGAAAGATTGCGTGCATCTTTTTGTTGAACTGACACTTTGTCGTCTACCTGGTTTATAACCATATTTTCTTTTGCCACCCGGCAAGCCACGGTATCAATATCAAAAGCATGCACTTGGCTGGCACCCAATTTTGCCGCAGCGATTGATAAAATCCCCGAACCGCAGCCAAAATCTAGTACTGTTTCCCCACCTTTTAAATAATGCTGGAGATGACGGAGACACATGACTGTGGTGGGATGCGTCCCCGTACCGAAAGCCATCCCGGGATCCAAAACAATATTAACTTGCTCATCCGACCCGGCATCCAACCAGGA